>MHER01000001.1 GCA_001805205.1 Nitrospirae bacterium RIFCSPLOW2_12_42_9
GAGGCCATTGAGAAATTCTCAGAAAAAAGATTTGACATGGTCATTACAGATGTAAGGATGGTAAACAGCAATGGTATTCAGGTATTAAAGGAGATAAAGAAACGCTCACCGGATACCCCTGTAGTCCTGATAACAGCATACGGGACTATTGATAATGCTGTAGAGGCAATGAAACTCGGGGCCTTTGATTATCTTATAAAGCCTTTTTCAATTGAGGCGCTGGAAGATGTTGTAAAGAGGGGAATAAACTCTGCGGCTGCAACAGATAAAAATATTTCTGTTGGAAAGATGAAATCAGAAATTATATCAAATGATACAAAGATGATAAGGATCCTTAAGATAGGAGAAGATGTGGCATTAAGTGATGTTACAGTAATGATAGAGGGTGAGAGTGGTACAGGCAAAGAGGTGCTTGCCAAATTTATACATAACAGGAGTACAAGGGCAACAGGACCTTTTATTGCAATCAATTGTGCTGCTATACCTGATGGACTGCTTGAGAGTGAGCTCTTTGGATATGAACGCGGTGCCTTTACAGGAGCGCTCAATAAACGCACAGGGAAATTTATCCAGGCCCATACAGGGACTCTGCTCCTTGATGAGATAAGTGAGATGAGCCTCCCTCTCCAGGTTAAACTGTTAAGGGTATTGCAGGAGAGAGAGGTGGATACCATAGGCGGCAGGGAACCTGTGGATGTGGATATAAGGGTTATTGCAACAACAAACAGGTCACTGAAGAATGAGGTTAAAGAGGGGAAATTCAGGGAGGATCTCTACTACAGGCTGAATGTATTCCCTCTATGCCTTCCGCCCCTCAGAGAGAGAAAGAATGATATACCTCTGCTTGTGGAATATTTTATCAGGAAACATAGAAATATCAGGGGTAATAGATCCCCTGTTACTGCGATATCAGGAGATGCAATTGAAGTATTGTTAAATCATGGATGGAAAGGGAATATAAGGGAGCTTGAAAATGTAGTAGAGAGGGCAATCCTTATGACTGTAGCTGATACAATCTTCCCCGAACATCTGGTAATAGATGAAAGGACAGAAGGAGAGAAGCCTGCATCAATGATCAATGCAGGTGTATCAGTATATGAAATGGAGCGGGCATTGATCATGAAGACCCTTGAAGGTGTTGAAGGGAACAGGACTAAGGCAGCAAAATTATTGGGAATAGGTGTCCGTACATTAAGGAACAAATTGAAAGAGTATCGTACTGAAGGGATGGCATAAATTGCCTTCGGTAGGAAAAATTGTGTCTATAAAAATTAATATAAAAAACAGGGTTGTTAAAAATAAAAATCACAACTGTATGAAACTCAACAGGAATTTAAATTTAATTTTTATGGTATGTCTTTTGCTATTACCATGAGGAAGCTATGACCATAAACTTGTTTGACAGGACAGTATCCTTTTTATCAAAGTCCCTGGACATGATGAGCCTGAGGCATCAGCTCATTGCATCGAATGTGGCGAATCAGGATACACCTAATTATAAATCAAAAGAGATAAATTTCAGGAATGAGCTTGAGAAGGTATTAGATGTGAAGCAATTGAGCGGTGATTTCAGGACTAATCCGGGACATATGCCATTAAACAGTCCTGACATCTCCGGCATAGATAGTAGTCTGATTACCGAATCAGGCCCCGCATATAGTTATGATAATAACAGTGTAAATGTAGAGGTTGAGATGGCCAATATGGCCAGGAATACAATAATGTATAACGCAGCAGCACAGGTTATTACTAATAAATTCAGATGGCTTTCATTCGCAATAAAAGAAGGGAGATAATTAATGGATATTGAAAAGATATTTAATATCAGTGCGTCAGGTCTTGAGGCCCAGAGGGTCCGGATGAATATCATTTCCGGGAATCTGGCAAATGCCCAGTCTACAAGGTCTGCAGACGGGGGGCCATACAGGAGGAAGGATGTTGTCTTCTCTGAGGCGCTAAGTGAATTTACAGGGGGGGGTTCAGGGGAGGTCAGGGTCAGTGAAGTGATAGAGGATCAGAGGCCTTTCCAGGTGATATACGACCCGCAGCATCCTGATGCCAATAAGGATGGATATGTGCAGCTCCCAAATGTGAACCTGCTCGAGGAGATGGTAAATATGATGTCTGCATCAAGGTCATATGAGGCAAATGTTACTGCAATAAATTCTGCAAAGGGCATGGCACAGAGCGCCCTCGAGATAGCGAGGTAATGTATGAATGATATCGGAATAAAAGGTATAAGCAGGATCAACCAGGATATATCTGCTAATAAACCTGATAAGGCCGGCGGTTCTAATGATGATTTTATGGGTGTGTTAAAAAACTCAATAGAAAAGGTTAATAAGCTCCAGTTAGATGCAGACCATGCGTCACAGGAACTGCTCCTCGGCAAAGATACGAATATCCACCAGGTAATGATAGCAGTAGAAAAGGCAAACCTTTCATTTCAGTTAATGATGCAGGTTAGGAATAAGGTCATAAGCGCATATGAAGAGATGATGAGGGTGCAGGTATAAATCTTATAAAATAATATGGCTATATCACCAGAAGAGTTACAGAAAAGGCTGGCAGCAATCTCTACAGGAAAGAAGTTATCGGCAATTGCAGGGATTGCCATTGCAATTGCTATTATTGTTGTGGTCTTAATATGGTCAAACCAGCCTGTCTATCGTCTATTGTATTCCAACCTGTCACAGGAGGATGCCGGCGCTATTGCTGAGAAATTAAAAGGGATGAAGGTACCACATGAGATCAGGGAAGGCGGTGTAATAGTGGTGCCGGAGGATAAGGTACATGAATTGAGGCTTACGCTTGCAGGCGATGGCCTCCCCACAGGCGGAGGTGTCGGGTTCGAGATATTTGACAGGACCACGATCGGTATGACGGACTTTGTACAGAAAATTAATTATAGAAGGGCGCTTCAGGGGGAGCTTTCACGAACAATAGGCCAGCTTTCAGAGGTGGAGTACGCAAGGGTCCATCTTGCAGTGCCTGAAAAGTCGCTGTTTTCTGATAAGAAGGAACAGACAAGTGCCTCTGTTGTATTAAAACTGCGGAACGGGAGGACACTGTCGCAGAATCAGGTCCAGGGTATTGGCCATCTTGTTGCAAGCAGTGTGGAAGGGCTTAATCCTAAAAATATTACTATTGTAGACACACACGGGAATGTACTATCAAGACCGGTAGATGATCCTTATGGAACCAACCTTTCAAATTATCAGGTAGAGTATCAGAGAAACCTTGAGAAATCCCTTGAGGAGAGGGTTCAGAGCATGCTCGAGCATGCAGTGGGAACGGGCAAGGTAGTTGTACGTATCTCAAGCAACGTAGATTTTAAGCAGGTGGAGACAACAGAAGAGAAGTATGACCCCGAGAATGCAGCAGTCAGGAGTGAGCAGAGGACACAGGAGAGTTCTTCCGGGTCTTCCAATAATGCATCAGGGGTACCCGGTGTACTTTCAAACCTGCCAGGGGCGAGGGCCGAGAATCCACAGGCAGCAGGGGGAAAAGGTGGAAACTCTTCCCAGTCAAACAAGACACAGGAGACTATAAATTATGAGGTTAATAAGACTATAAACAGGATACTTGAGCCTGTAGGAACAATGAAGAGGTTATCAGCAGCCGTACTCATAGATGGAAACTATGAAACTGCAAAAGACCCGGATGGTAAAGAGGCAAGGAAGTATGTGCCGCGTACTGAAGAAGAGATTAGAAAATACACAGAGATAGTAAAGAAGGCTATTGGATACAGCGAAGAAAGGGGGGACCAGGTAGAGGTGGTCAATATACCCTTTGAATCTAATATATCTTTAGCTGAAGAGGCACCGGAAGAAAAGAGGAAGTTTCAATTATCTTCTTTATTCCCGGTCTTAAAATATGCCGGTGCAGTTGTTGCCATTGCACTGCTCTTTTTATTTATTATAAAGCCTCTTATGAAGACTGTTCTTAACCCGGGAAACCCTCTTGAAGGATTCCCCGGCATTGTTGGGGGAGAGGGTGCGTTTCCCAGGATACGGGATCTGGAGGCAGCAGCCTATCCTCAGATCCAGAAGGATTCAGCAGATGCAAGGGTAAGGGACGAGGCAATAAAGATTGCAAAAGATAACCCTCAGCATACGGCAAAGTTAATAAAGTCCTGGATTAGTGAGAAATAAGAATAAATAAATATGAGTGAAGATAAATACAGTGGATATGAAAAGGCAGCGATACTCCTCCTGTCATTGGGTGAGGATGTGGCCTCTGAGGTGATGAAGAATTTTGAGGCAAAGGAGATAAGGGTTATCGGAAACTATCTATCAAAGACGAATAAGATAGATGGTGAAAGTGTAAAATCAGTAGTAAAAGAGTTCTGTGATATAGCCAGATCTCCGGAAGGATTTATATTCGGAGGTGATGATTATCTCCGGTCAGTTCTGACAAAGGCACTGGGGAATGAGAAGGCCACAAAGGTTATGGAGAATCTTGCAATAGCTTCAGAGGATAAGGGACTTGAGGCATTAAGATGGATAGACCCGCGTGGTATTGCAAATCTTATAAGAGGTGAACATCCCCAGACTATCGCGCTTATACTTGCCCATCTGGATCCTGATCATGCAGGACAGGTAGTAACATTATTGCCGGATGCCATAAGGGGTGATGTTATGTTAAGGATGGCCACTATAGAGAGTGTTGCACCGGGAGTAATAAAGGAGATTGAAGAGGTGCTGAATAAACAACTCCAGATGGGAGGCAGTGTAGTAAATAAAAGGGTAGGCGGACCTGATGTGGTTGCATCAATCTTAAACTATATGGACAGGGCCAGTGAGTCCGCGATCCTGGGTAATATCGAACAGAATTTTCCTGAAATGGCTGAGAAGATCCGGCAGATGATGTTTGTCTTTGAAGATCTCATAAATGTAGATGACAGGGGTATACAGGAGATATTAAAAGAGGTAAGTAAGGATGACCTTGTCCTTGCTATCAAGGGTGCCGGAGATGATATGAAGGGAAAGATATTCAAGAATATGTCAGAGAGGGCCTCTCAATCCATTAAAGAGGATATGGAATCAAAAGGTCCTGTCAGGGTGAGTGAGATAGAGAAGTCACAACAGGCTATATTAAAAATCGCAAAGAGATTGGAAGAAGAAGGGAAAATAGTCATAGGAGGTAAAGGTGGGGAAGAGGTCGTCGCCTAATAACAGGATAGTAAAGCCAGGTGATAATTCAAGGGATATAAAAACATTCCGGTTAAGTTCTGTCAATGCAGTTGAAGGGAATCACTTATTCTCATCTAACTATGAAGGAGATAGCGGGGCTAAAAATAATGAGGAAATAGCCTATGAGAAGGGGCTCAGTGATGGTATGAATGCAGGCAGGTTACAGATATTAAAGGAGATAGAAAACGAGTTAAAGCTGTTGAGGTCATTAATAGTAGGGATAGAAAAGATGAGAGAGGAGATATTCAGGAATATAGAGTCGGTTGTTGTTGAGATGTCAATATCAATTGCAAAGAAGATCGTATATGAAATAACTGAGAATGAGCGTGAGGTAGTGGTGACTACTGCGAGAGAGGCTATTAAGAAGGCATCTGACAGGGAGATGATAAAGATAAAGATAAATCCTGTTGATTATGAGACCCTGAATAAAAACAGGACAGCCCTCCTTAAGTCCCTGGATGGTATAAAGAGCATTGTTATTGAAGAAGACCCTGCAATACAACCCGGCGGATGTCTTGTTGAAACAAACCAGGGTGATATCGATGGCAGGATCGATTCTCAGATGCGTGTAATTGAGGATGAGATAAGAAGGAGAAAGACAGAGGCGAAAAAAATATCATAGGGGATAGAACTAAAGATGTTAGCCTTGGAGAAATATCTTAACATAATAGAAAACATAGATCCTATAAAGGTTTATGGAAAGGTTACGCAGATAGTAGGTCTGATAATTGAGGGCCATGGTCCTGTATCTTCCATTGGTGAGCTCTGTGATATATATCCGAAGGGAAGTGATGAGCCTATTGAAGCTGAAGTTGTTGGTTTTAAAGACGGGAAGATACAGCTCATGCCGCTAGGTGATACCAGAGGTCTCTCCCCTGGAAGCAAGATAGTGGCAAAGAGGTACAGGGCCTATATTAAAGCAGGCGATGAGCTTCTCGGCAGGGTGCTTGATGGACTTGGGAAACCTATAGATGAAAGAGGGGAGATAAAGGGGAATGTCTTCTATCCTATCTATAATTCTCCGTTAAACCCCTTGGAGAGGAGACGTATAGAAAGGCCCCTTGACCTCGGTATAAAAGCGATAAATGGGCTTCTGACCTGTGGTCAGGGGCAGAGGCTTGGGATATTTGCAGGGAGCGGTGTTGGAAAGAGTGTTTTGTTAGGCATGATTGCAAGGAATACAGATGCTGATGTCAATGTAATAGCCCTTATAGGGGAACGGGGGAGAGAGGTAAAAGAGTTTTTAGAAAAGGATTTAAAAGAAGAAGGTCTGGCACGCTCGGTTGTTGTTGTGGCCACTTCGGATCAGCCCCTGCTTGTCAGGATCAGGGGGGCTTATATTGCTACTGCTATTGCAGAATATTTCAGGGATTGCGGTAAGAAGGTTATCCTGATGATGGATTCAGTTACAAGATTTGCGACTGCCTTAAGGGAGGTTGGGCTTGCTGTTGGGGAACCGCCAACTACAAAAGGTTATACACCCTCTGTGTTTTCAACGCTTCCGAGGCTGCTGGAGAGGGCTGGTACTTGTTCCGGAAATGGTAATATAACAGGCCTGTACACAGTTTTGGTAGAAGAGGATGATTTCAATGACCCCATAGCAGATGCTGTAAGGTCTATATTGGATGGCCATATTATATTGTCGAGAGATCTGGCAGTGCATAATCATTATCCTGCTATAGACATACTGCACAGCATAAGCAGGATCATGGTTGATATTGTTCCGGATAAACATATGGATTATTCCAGGCGATTGAGGGAGATTGTGGCAAGGTATAAAAAGGCAGAAGACCTGATCAACATTGGAGCATACAAAAGGGGGAGTAATACAGGTATAGATTATGCCATTGATATGATAGACCAGATCAATGGATTCCTTCGCCAGGGGATAGACGAAAAGGTTAATTTTGAAAGGAGTCTGGACAGTTTATACGGACTGTTTGGAGGAAAGGCGCAATAATGAAGCCAAAAGAGCCGAGGTTTACACCCCTCCTGAAGTATAAGTCATTTATAGAGGATACAATGAGGCAGGAGATGTTGAACGAAGCAGAGAAGCTGGCCCTTGAGGAAAAACGCATCTTTGCATTAGAGGAGATCTGGAGTCAGGCAGTTGAAGAATTGAAGGAGAGACAGACAAGGAAAGGTGATCCAAATGAGATACTTATGTATCACACATACCTGAATCATTTATCACTCGATATAGATTCTCAGCGTAAAAGGGTTATCGAAGCCATGGAGAGATTTAATGAGAAAAGGGAGTATCTGATTGAGGCAACAAAGGAAAGAAAGATAGTTGAAAAGGTAGTGGAAAAGGGTAAGAAGGGGATGCTTGATGATGCTAACAGAGAAGAGAAAAAGGTCATGAATGAAACGGCTCAAAACAGATATTTGAGGGACAATTGCTGAATAACAGGACCCTTATTATATATCCATCTGTACTGGTAATCTTTTTCATAGTGGCTTTTATCCTGATACCTGCTTTGGCCCAGCAGAAACAGGATAATATTAACGGGGTAATGATAGATAGTGAGGGAGAAGAGATAAAGGTAATTATGAAGGCATTGGAAGAGAGAGAAAAAGAATTGGTAAAAAGGGAAGATGCCCTCAGCAAGGAAGAAGAAAGGCTTAACATGCTAAGAAATTCAATTGAGCAGTCCCTGAAACAATATTCAACCATGAGGAGCAGGTTACAGAAGGATCTTGAAGCCGGCTCTGAAAAAGATGATAAATCCGCTCAGGGTGTGACACGGATTGCAAAGATATATGAATCAATGTCACCTGGAGAGGCTGCGCAGAGGATAGAGAAGATGGAAGATGATATGGCAGTGGAATTATTAGCAAAGATAAAGAACAAACAGGCAGGGAAGATAATGGAGGCCATTTCTCCTGAAAAGGCGGCCTTTCTTACAATGAAATTAGCAGAGAGAAAGGGGGGGAAATAGATTGACTGTTCAACAGGCAGCAATAAAAATGACTCAAACGAATGAATTGGAATCATCTAAGGCTAATAAGGCTAATAAAGGTAATAAAGATAATAAAGGTAATGGGCCTAATGAAGCCGGTGATAGAGGTGAAGACCTGTTTTCCTCATTACTCCTTCTGGCATTATTAGGGATGAATAAGACCGGGACTGATAATCGTGTGGATTTCTCTCCTTCAAAAGATACCGGGGAGAATCCTGAGAAGGGGGAGGATATTCTATCAGCAATTTCCGGTGAAGATATAAAACAGGCAGATTTAACAGGAGGGGGAACTGACGTCAAGTCAGATATTCCAGACCCCATGAGCCAGGAGAGGATTGTTTCTCCGGCAGCAGAAGGATTTAAAGACATTACAGAATTATTCAGGGAAATTGATAGTCAGGATAATTCCTCCAACCATATTGATACTAAGGATAAACATATACCGGTTGAGGGTAGTGATTTGATAGCCTTTTCCCCGGATGATTCTATCCTTATAGATACTGATAATAACACACAGCCCTTTCATACATATATAGAGAAGGCAAGTGTCGTACAGCAAATATCCAGAGAAATGGTACATACATTCCAGATTGGTTCGAACAGTGCCAGAATAAGGCTTGAGCCCCCGGAATTAGGAAAGATATATATAGAAATATCAGTAACAGATGACAATGTTAATACCCTGATGTCTGTTGAAAATCAGGAAGTTAAAGAAATTATTGAGACGAGTTTAAGCCAGCTCGAAGATGAGTTAAAGAACCACGGCCTCAATATAGACCAGTTTACAGTTGAGATGAATGAAAAGGGGTCCGGAGATAGATTTGTATCTGATAGTCAGGGGGAAGAGTCCGGCTCGGGGAGGAGGACTTCCAAAGGCCCTGACAATCACGTCATCAATCATATAAATACCAGCAGCCTTGTTACAGTTAGCAGAGGTTTAATCAGCATATTTGCCTGAAATAAAAAAGGAGGGTTTATGATAACAACTGTCAGCAAGCTCGATTCATACCCGACTGACACAGAGACAAGGAAGGTTAAGAAGGAGCTTGATAAAGATGATTTTTTAAAGCTCCTCGTAACGCAGATGCGGTTTCAGGACCCATTAAAACCCATGGATCAAAAAGAATTTACCACCCAGCTCGTCCAGTTCTCAAGCCTTGATCAGCTCTTCAGCATAAATGATGGGCTAAATACACTTACTGATAGTCAGGGCAGCGCTAATGATTTTGAGACAGTAAATTTCATTGGCAAAGAGATAACTACCACGGGGAATAAGGTTGTTATGGGGGAAGGAGGGCCGTCAACCTCTATTGGGTATTATCTTAATACAGATGCTTCAGAGGTGTCTGTTCAGATATTCGATAAAGAGGTAATTGGGACGTACATCATACTGAGCGACAAAAGGGAACGTAGCATTTTCCACATAAAGGGCTACCAGTAGAAAAAAGAGAACATAACCGCTGAGAAATCGTCCTACATATTTAGCCCCGCTTTGGGGAGTGATGGCAAGCAGCAAGGCGGGAATGACTAAGATAATTGACGCAGTCATCGTATCGAGTTTTAAACCATAAAGAAACGATAAGAGCGATTCAGTGAGGCTGATATCCCCTAGACGGTCAAAATAGAGACCGTAAAGTCCAAGCCGACCGAGGAAAAAGAGTGCGATAAAGAGGAGGTAAATTTTGATAAGTTCTCGGATCATATATTAGTATTCCTGATAAAAATGTCTGTATTTATAGCATACGCTTGGATAACATTGGAGTAATGTTATAATTTCATAAAAAACGGGTTGAGATTGAAATTATTATTGCTACTTTTACAAAGTGTCTGGTTGATTGCTTCGACACTTCATCTCAGTGCTTCTTCAAACCCTGCACGTCTAAACCCTCTTATCGCAACCGATTCGGCAAGCTCTTCAATCGCTGGATTTTTGTTTAGCTCTTTGGTGAAATATGATGAGAGCGGTCAGAAAATTATCGGTGATCTTGCGGAGTCGTACCGTTTTATTACTCCGACCCTTATTGAGTTTAAACTTCGTCAGGGGGTTAAATGGCATGACGGTAAGCCGTTGAGTGCTGCGGATGTTTTGTTTACCTACAATCTGATCAAATCTCCGACAACTATTACCCCCTATGCCTCCGATTTCAGAGTGATTAAAAATGTGAGCGTGATCGATGATTATACCCTCCGTGTAGCGTATGAGAAACCCTATTTTAAAGCGTTGGAAATATGGATGATGGGGATAGTCCCCAAACATATTTTGAGTCGTGAAAACGATATTATGGGCTCAAAATTCAACACCGCTCCGATCGGAACGGGCCCTTATGTTCTCAAAAAACTGGAATTTTCCAAACAGATCGTATTGGAAGCGAATCCTCATTATTTTGAACACCGTCCGAAGATTGATAAAATCGTTTTTCACGTTATCAACGATCCCATGACACGGTTTTTGATGCTTAAATCGGGTCAAATCGATGTGGACGGACTTGATCCGATGCAGTATGAACGACAGTTGGATAAATCGTTTCACAAACAATTCGCGACGTTGGAACTTCCTTCACACAGTTACACGTATCTGGGATTTAATCTGCGTCTGAAAAAATTTCAAGACCCTCGCGTACGAGAAGCGCTCTCTTTAGCGATTGATCGAGAGGCATTGATCGATGTTCTTTTTTTGAAACACGGTAATGTGTGTACGGGCCCTTTTCTTCCGGGAAGCAAAGGGTTTAATGATGAGGTTAAAGCTCCGAAGCGTAATTTGGCACGGGCGAAAGAACTCCTTAGCGCTGCAGGCTACAGTAGGAGAAAACCGTTGGAATTTGAAATTGCAACTTCAAATTCCAATGCGATCCGCCCGTATGCGGCTGAGATTTTACAACGGCAATTATTGGATGTCGGAGTCAAAGTGACCCTTCGCGTCATGGAGTGGCAGGCATTTTTAAATACGGTGGTAACGCCGCGAAAATTTGATTCGGTTTTGCTCGGATGGTCGCTCTCTCTTACCCCTGATCCTTATGCGCTATTGCATTCCCAGAGCGATGTTCCGGGGGGATTTAATCTGGTCGGATATCATTCGGTGCGTACCGACAAACTGATAGAGCAGATGGAAAACTCAACGGAGCCTGAACAAATTGCCTCCTTGCAGCGTCAAATCTTTGGTCAAATAGTGGGAGACAACCCGTATCTTTTTTTAGTGATCCCCAATGAGATCAATGTGTACAGCCGATCGATACGAGGGATAAAGCCAACCATTAACGGGATATGGGAAGATTATATTGATTGGGAAAAAAAATGAAAAAAATAATATTGTTTGATTTGGACGGGACATTGATCGACTCGACGGAG
>MHER01000002.1:0-2737 GCA_001805205.1 Nitrospirae bacterium RIFCSPLOW2_12_42_9
GCCCTTAAATCAAATATCCTCATGTTCAATGCCGAATCTCCACTGGAAATCAAAAGGATTGATGAGATAGCAGGGAAACTAGGTCTTAAGGCAAGGATTGCACTGCGTGTAAACCCTGATATTGACCCAAAGACACATCCATATATAGCTACAGGTCTGAAAAAGAGTAAGTTCGGGATAGACATTAAGCGGGCACTCGAAGAATACCGGTTAGCCTCTGCCCTGCATAACATTGAGATCATTGGTATCCATAAGCATATAGGTTCCCAGATAACAGAGGTAGGACCATTTGTAGCAGCCATGCAGAGGATAATAGATCTCGTTGCAAAGTTACGGGAGATTGGGATAGAGATAAAATATATTGATGCAGGTGGAGGGCTAGGTATCAGATACAGCGAAGAGGAACCCCCTCACCCAAGAGAGTTTGGTGCAGCCCTCATGCCGATGATAAAAGATCTGGATTGTACTTTTATATTTGAGCCAGGCAGGGTCATTGCGGGAAATGCAGGCATACTTGTTACAAAGGTGCTCTATCTTAAATCCGGGGAGGTAAAAAACTTTGTAATAGTAGATGCCGGCATGAATGACCTTATAAGACCAAGCCTCTATGAGGCATATCACAACATAATCCCCGTTGCCAGGAGAGATGCCACAGATATAACCGCTGATGTTGTAGGCCCTATCTGCGAGTCAGGAGATTTCCTTGCAAAGGACAGGAAGATGGAGAGACCGGAGCCAGGGGATTATCTGGCAGTAATGAGTGCAGGCGCTTATGGGTTTACAATGTCCTCAAATTATAACTCACGGCCAAAAAGTGCAGAGGTCATGGTAGAAGGTGATAAATATACCATAATCAGGAAACGGGAGACATATGAGGACCTGATAAGAGGAGAGTTATAGAACATAATCAGGCAAGATTTTTATATGAAAATTCTGTTCACAAAAATGCACGGTCTTGGTAATGACTTTATACTGATAGATGCCATCAGCCAGAAAGACCTCCCCCCGATTGGACCACTGTGTAAGAAATACTCTGACCGCAGGTTCGGGATTGGTTTTGATCAGGCCCTGATACTCCGCCATTCAAAGGCAGCAGACTTCAGGATGGAGATATACAATGCAGACGGATCACATGTGGAGATGTGCGGAAACGGCATCAGGTGTCTTGCAAAATACATCTGGGACAGAGGTCTTTCTGATAAGAAAGAGCTTGCTATTGAGACACTCGCAGGGATTATAAAACCGGTAAAGTCAGGCGGCATGATCCAGGTAGACATGGGTGAACCAATACTTGACGGGCCTTCCATACCTGTAAATCTTGAGGGGAAAATCATGGGATATCCTATGAAAATCAGTGACAGGGGTTTTAAGATCACCTGCGTTTCAATGGGTAATCCCCACGCTGTAATATTTTTAGATAATATCCAATCACTTCCTGTAGATAAATACGGCCCATTAATCGAAAATAACCCGCTCTTCCCCAGGCGTATCAATGTGGAATTTGCCAGGGTGGAAAATAAAAATGAGATACATGTCCGTGTATGGGAAAGGGGCGCTGGTGAGACCCTGGCCTGCGGTACAGGTGCATGCGCATCAGCAGTAGCTGCACACCTTAATGGATTTACAGATAGAGCGGTTACTGTCCACCTTACTGGCGGAGATCTTAATATAAACTGGTCAGTAGAAGATAACCATGTATATATGACAGGCCCGGCAGAAGAGGTGTATAATGGGGAGATTTTAATTTAGGTAGAAAGCAGAAGGTAACAGGCAGATGGCAGATGGGCAGGAGGTAACCAATGTTTCAGGGTTCAATAGTCGCAATAATAACACCATTTAGAAATGGCAAGGTTGATGAAAAGGCCTTTGGAGATTTAATAGAGTTTCATATTGTTAATGGCACTGACGGTATTGTACCCTGCGGCACAACCGGAGAATCTGCCACTCTCTCACACGATGAACACAACAGAGTTGTCAGAATGGCTGTTGAGGTTTCAGCAGGGAGGATCCCTGTTATAGCAGGCACAGGGTCCAACAGTACTGAAGAGGCCATTTATCTCACAAGATACGCAAAAGAGTGTGGCGCGGATGGCGCACTCCTCATTACACCTTACTACAACAAACCGACACAGGAAGGTCTTTACAGGCACTTTAAAGAAATCGCAGAGGAAGTTGATATCCCTTTAATACCATATAATGTGCCTGGAAGGACCGGGGTAAACATGCTCCCTGCAACTGTTGCACGGCTCGCAGAGGTAAAGAACATAGTTGCAATCAAAGAGGCAAGCGGTTCCATGACACAGGTATGCGAGATATACAAACTCTGCGGGAACAGGTTAAACATACTATCCGGTGAAGATGCCATTAATTTCCCGATACTTGCTGCAGGCGGAAAAGGTATGATATCTGTCACTGCAAATATACTCCCCAAAAAGATGGGAGATATGTGGGATGCATTTATTGATGGGAAGATAGAGGCTTCGCGGGATATTCACTATGACCTCTTTGATCTGCATCAGATACTTTTTATTGAGACAAACCCCATACCTGTAAAGACAGCGCTCTCCATGATAGGAAAATGCACTGAAGAGATGAGACTCCCCCTCTGTCAGATGGCAGAAGGGAATAAGGAAAGGCTGCGCCAGGTACTTAAAGGATATGGACTGGTTAATTAAATAATAGTCAGGCATGATGCCTGGCCTATATACTTACATATGGAGAAATTAGTGGTCAGGGT
>MHER01000002.1:2783-11564 GCA_001805205.1 Nitrospirae bacterium RIFCSPLOW2_12_42_9
TCGAACGTGAAGATCACCCTTCATTGGGACATGATGCAGGTGAGGTCGCAGGAGCAGGTCCAATAGGTTTAAAAATCGGAGATACTATAGAAGACTTCCTGGAAAAGGCAGATGTTATTATAGATTTTTCAACACCCCATGCCACACTGTTGAATTTGGAAAAGGTCTCTAAAAAAGGTAAGTCAATTGTAATTGGGACCACTGGATTTTCAAAAGAGGGGGAAGAGAATATAAGGGAGATTTCAAATAAAATCCCTTGCGTCTACTCACCCAACATGGGTGTTGGGATAAACCTTGTTTTTAAGATCATACAGGACATTGCAAAGGTCATCGGAGATGAATATGATGTGGAGATAGTGGAGGCCCACCACAGGCATAAGAAAGATGCACCGAGCGGGACAGCCATGCGAATGGCACAGATCCTTGCCAGCACACTTAAAAGGGATCTTTCTGAAGTGGGAAAGTTCAGCCGCCATGGTTTTATAGGTGAGAGAGACAAAAATGAGATAGGTATTCAATCAATAAGGGCCGGGGATATCGTGGGAGATCATACTGTCCTGTTTGGCGGTGTTGGAGAGCGGATAGAGATCACCCACCGGGCTCACAGCAGGGATAATTTTGCCAGAGGTGCAGTAAGGGCTGCCATCTGGGTATCAAACCAGAAACCAGGTATGTATGACATGATGGATGTCCTTGGATTAAGAAAATAAATCTCCCCTCCCTTGATGGGGGGGATAAAGGGGAGGGTGCAAAACCTGAGATGGAAAATTTAGTGAATGAAGACTTTATTCAATCTATATTTTCAGAACGTATAGGCGGGAAAATATTTGGCAAGGAAGACAAGATTTATAAATTCGAGAAGATAAAGCGTGCAAAGGCAGCAGCAATCAAGGCCAATCCAGGCATAGAACTGATTGACCTTGGTGTCGGGGAACCAGACGACATGGCATTCCCGGGTGTGGTTGATACTATGCAGAAGGAGTGTTCACACTGGGAAAATCGTGGTTATTCAGACAATGGCATTATGGAATTTAGAGAGGCTGCTGCAAGATATATGGATCATGTATATGGAGTAAAAGGTATAAATCCGGAAAATGGAATAATACATTCTATAGGGTCAAAGCCTGCGCTGGCAATGATACCGGCCGCATTCATAAACCCCGGTGATATAACACTCATGACAGTCCCTGGTTATCCTGTCATGGGGACACATACAAAGTGGTATGGCGGGGAGGTGGTTAATCTGCCGCTCAAAGAAGAAAATGATTTCTTACCTGATCTTAATGGGATTGAGCGAGCAGTACTTCAAAGGGCAAAACTCCTCTATTTAAATTATCCAAACAATCCGACCGGAGCAACAGCGACTCGGGAGTTCTTTGAGAAGGTTGTCAGGTTTGCCCTGGAAAATAATATTGTTGTTGTACATGACGCTGCATATGCTGCACTTAACTTTGAAGGTAAACCACTCAGTTTTCTCTCCGTACCAGGGGCAATGGAAGCCGGGATAGAGATACACTCCCTGTCAAAGGCATTCAATATGACAGGGTGGCGTCTTGCCTTTGTAGCCGGGAATGAAAAGGTTGTTTCCTCTTTTGGTTATGTGAAAGACAACTGTGACTCAGGCCAGTTCAAGGCAATACAGAAGGCCGGCATATATGCCCTTGAACACCCCGAAATCACCGCAGAGATCAACAGGAAATACGAGAGGAGACTACGTGCCCTCGTTGATACACTCAATTCAATCGGGTTCTCAGCTAAAATGCCAAAGGGCTCTTTCTATCTGTATGTCAGGATACCAAAGGGAACAAAATCAGGCATGGTATTTGATTCTGCAGAATCCTTCTCTGAATATCTTATCAAAGAAAAACTTATATCATCTGTACCTTGGGATGATGTGGGGGATGATGTGGGAAATTATGTCAGATTTTCTGCAACCTTTGTGGCAAAGGATCTGTCAGACGAAAGCCGCATACTGAATGAAGTGAAAAGGAGACTGTCTGATACAGAATTTGAGTTTTGAATCACATAATGTAATTCTGGAAGGATAACTTGGCAGAAGCTTTCATAGGCCTCGGCTCTAATATTGGAAATCGCAAGACAAACATAGAAGAGGCATTACGCAGACTCTTTTCCACACCTGAAATAAAGGTAGTAAAAACTTCTTCCCTCTATCTCACAGAGCCAATAGGTCGTGTTGGCCAGGACTGGTTTATCAACTCCGCAGTAGAAGTATCAACCCAACTCTCTCCAAAAGATCTTTTATATCTCTCTCAGAAAATAGAAGAGCAAATGGGTAGAGTCAGAACAATGCCCTGGGGACCAAGGATTATAGACCTTGATATACTCCTCTATGGTTCAGAGATATTTGAAGACAACGAATTAATAATCCCGCATCCCCATATGCACAAGAGAAAATTTGTACTTGTGCCTCTTGCCGAGATAGCCCCGGATGTTGTTCATCCAAAACTAAATAAAACAGTGTCAGAGCTCCTGCATCAGATCGTGGTCAAGGATACACAGAAAGTAGAACTCTATAAAGAATGAAGATATGAAGATCATAGAAGATATCATAGAAATGCAGAGATATGTAACTCAATTGCGCTGGGAAGGCAAGATCATAGGCTTTGTCCCCACCATGGGCGCACTCCATAAAGGACACCTGAGCCTGATGGAACATGCAAAGAATGAATCAGATCATGTAGTTGTATCCATATTTGTAAACCCGGCACAGTTTGGACCAAAAGAGGATTATAAAGAGTATCCACGGGACATGGAAGGTGATACGGAAAAGATTGCATATGTTGGAGTAGATACACTCTTTACACCCTCTGTTTCTGCAATATATCCTGAAGGGTACAGGACATACATTGAGGTTAAAGACCTTTCAGATGTAATGTGCGGCAGGGCAAGACCAGGACATCTTCGTGGTGTAGCCACTGTAGTTTTAAAGCTGTTCAATATAGTAAAACCTCACAAGGCATTCTTTGGTCAGAAAGACTTCCAGCAGACAGTAATCATAAAAAAGATGGTTGAAGATCTCAATTCAGATGTAGATGTTGTAGTGCTACCCACTGTACGTGAGGAAGATGGACTTGCAATGAGCTCAAGAAACCAGTATTTAGGTCCTGAAGAAAGAAAGTCTGCCACTGTGCTATATCGTTCCCTTGAAGAAGCCCGACTGCTCTTCAACAAAGGAGAACGTTCTGCAGAGCTGCTAAGATATACGATTATAAAAATATTCAAGAGCGAACCTTCAGTCCTGCTCGAGTATGTTGCAATTGTAAATCCAAAAACACTGGAAGAAGTAAAAGAGGCAGAGGAAGGAACAGTCATCGCACTCGCAGCACGTATTGGTAAGACAAGATTAATAGATAATATTGTTTTATAATCACTGAAAATGAGCGATATAGACACCCTCCCTATCGAAGAGATTGTCCGGATCATGAATGATGAGAATCTGCATGTAAACAGGGCAATCCATTCTGCAAGAAAATCTATTTCACATGCTATTCATGATGCTATAACCGCAATACAGTCCGGGATGAGTCTGATCTATATAGGGGCCGGTACAAGCGGAAGGCTCGGTGTACTCGATGCATCAGAAGTCCCTCCTACATTCGGGGTGTCCACTGATGTGATAAAGGCAATAATTGCCGGTGGTAACAAGGCCCTCACTGAGGCAGTTGAAGGTGCTGAGGATGATGAAGAGTCCGGGATCAGGGCAGTAGCAGGAGTTGGAGAAGGAGATATGCTGCTTGGAATTTCAGCCAGCGGCACGACACCCTATACCTTAGCTGCACTGAAGGATGGGAAAAGACGGAACGCTAAATGCTGGCTACTGACATGTAATGATGTTAAATATGACTTCCTTGATGGCATTATCAAATTACCTGTCGAACCAGAAATTATTGCAGGTTCAACAAGGCTCAAGGCTGGAACTGCTACAAAGATAGTCCTTAATATGATATCTACTGCCGCCATGATCAAGCTGGGTAAGGTCTATAAAGGCTGCATGGTCGATGTAATCCCATCCAATAAAAAACTGCGAGATCGTGCAATCAGGATTATTCAGGAGATTACAGGGTGCAGTACAGAAGACGCAGAGATATACCTTGATAAATCCGCCGGAAATGCAAAAACAGCGATATTGATGTACAGAAAAAAGTTGAATTTTGAAGATGCAAAAGATCTGTTAAAAAGGTCAGGCGGCTCATTAAGAATGGCTCTTGGAGAATAATAACTTTACATTTAAAATGCCCGACCTGTTATGGTCAAGTATTGTCACGTGAGAAATAATTTAACTCGTATCATCGGCCTCATGTCCGGCACGTCCCATGATGGAGTGGATGCTGCCCTCGTTGAAATAAGACCATCTGCCATCAGAATTGATAAACCGCTTACAGACCACCAACTTGCTGGGGAAAATAAAGCCTCTGGCATTCCCGCTGTGAAATTTATTAAACACATCCATGTCCACTACCCTGAATCCTTGAGGGAAGAGATAAGGATTGCCTTTACTGGAACAACAGAACATATATGCAGATTGAATTTCAAACTGGGAGAGGTATTTGCAAGGACTGTATTATTACTACTAAAAAGCACGGGCTTAAAACCGGAAGATATCACTGCTATCGCCTCTCATGGTCAGACTATTTATCATATACCACCTTCAGGGAAAAAAGGCGGGTCTACCCTCCAGATAAGTGAGGCATCTGTAATAGCTGAAAGGACAGGTATAATAACCATATCTGACTTCAGGACTGCTGATATGGCTGCCGGCGGACAGGGCGCACCTCTCGTACCATTAGCAGACTACATCATCTTCAAAAAGTCCGGACGGGTAAGGTCCATCTTAAATATTGGTGGCATCGCAAATGTTACTATCATAAAAGAAAAGATGGATGATACCATTGCCTTTGACACAGGACCCGGAAATTCATTGATTGATGAGGTTATGCGGATTCTATTTAAAGGGGAAAAGCTATATGATAAGGATGGCTCTTTTGCAAGATCAGGAAGACCTGTTAAAGGATTATTGGATGAACTGCTGACACATCCTTATTTCAGAAAAAGACCTCCAAAATCAACAGGCAGAGAGACCTTTGGGATAAAAATGGCAGAGGATATTCTTAAAAGATATAGTGACACATTACCTCAGGATATAATAGCAACATTAACAGAACTCACTTCCATTACTGTTTATAATGCAATTATAAAGTTCAGACCTGATGAGGTTATCCTTACCGGTGGCGGTAGTAAAAATAAATTTCTTGCAGGCCTTATCACAGATAAGTTTAAGAAAAATAAGGTCGCTGTAAACAATATCTCTATCTATGGCATTCCTCCACAGGCAAAAGAGGCGGTGAGTTTCGCAATACTCGGCTATCAGACATTAAACAGGAGACCTGGCAACATCACCTCTGCAACAGGTGCAAGACATAAGGCAATCCTGGGCAAGACAATCTTTATGACAAAGAGAAAGGCATAGAATGAAAACAGGACTTCGTAAGAGTGGTATAGAGATAATAGGTGAAGTACCCTGGGGGACGCACATCTGTGAATTTTACCGAAACAAAGAAGACATGGTAGATATTCTGGTTCCTTATTTTAAAGCCGGATTGGAAAATAATGAATTCTGTATGTGGATACCGTCTGAACCTTTTGACAAAAAAGAAGCAATGGAAGCAATGCAAAAGGAGATTCCCGGTTTTGACAAGTATCTTAAAGGCGGACAAATAGAGATTGTTTCATACTCCGAATGGTATCTCAAAGATGGTCCTTTTAATGCACAAAGGATTTTTAACGAATGGATTGACAAGCTTAAGCAGGTATTGGCCAGAGGTTATGATGGGTTAAGAGCGACCGGTGATACATTCTGGCTTGAGGAAAAGATGTGGAAAGGTTTTACAGTGTATGAAGAAGGGATTAACGTGTCAATAGACCAGTTTAAGATGATAGCACTATGTCTCTATCCAATAGAGAAATGTAATGCTTCAGAGATTCTGGAAGTAGTCTCTAATCATCCAATCGTTATTATCAGGCAGGAAAACAGATGGAAGCTCATAGAAAGTTCGGAAAGAAAAAGACTTGAAGGAAAGCTGCGTAAATATAATGATGAGTTGGAAACACGGATACAGGAACGTACTGCAGAGCTGTTAACGACTAATGAGGCATTAAAGATAGAAATATCCCGCTGTCTGAATATGGAAAATGCCCTCAGGAATAGTGAAGAAAACTTCAGGTCTCTTGCTGAGAATGCCAATGACGGGATTATTATAAACGCGGGGAATAGTGGAGAAATTGTTTATGTCAACAGACGACTTACAGAAATGACCGGATATAGTATTGATGAAATGCTAAAAACCGGTATAAAAGATCATGCGGCACATGACCGGTTTGAGGAAGATATGGATCTATACATGCAGATAATGGAAGGGATTCCCGGCACTAAACAACATGAGACTGCTGTAAAACGTAAGGATGGGACCATCTTACCGGTGGAGATGGTTGCTTCAAAGACTCTATGGAAAGGCCTGCCTGCCTTGACTGTTATAATACGTGATATTTCTGAACGAAAGAAGAGAGAGGAAATCCTATGGAATACATCGTGCGGAGTTTCATCAGAAACAGGAGATTCTTTTTTCGTATCACTGGTTCAATACTTAGGGAAAACGTTGCACGCAGACTATGCACTTATTGGTAAACTGGCCGGAGAGAATAAGGACAGGGTAATGACAATAGCTGTCTATGCAAAGGGTAAGGTAGTTGATAACTTTGAGTATAAGCTGGAAGGTACCCCATGCATGAATGTAGTAGGGCGGGATTCATGCTGCTATCCTCAGGATGTACAGCGTCAATTTCCCGGAGATATACTTTTAGCTGAGATGGGAATAGAAAGCTATGTGGGTGCATCCCTTTTTGATTCTAAAGGTGACGCCTTGGGTCTAATTGTTGTATTAGACACCAAGCCGATGAAAGAACCCGATATGTCAAAGTCCATATTACAAATATTTGCAATACGGGCATCTTCTGAAATGGAACGTTGCCGCATGGAAGAAGAGAAGTTACAATATGAGCGGAAGCTCCTTCAAGCACAGAAAATGCAAGCCCTTGGAAAGCTTACAGGTGGTATTGCCCATGACTTTAACAATATCCTGACAGTTTTAGTAGGTTATGGGACTCTTCTTATGATGAAAAGAAAAGAAGACAATTTAACAAGAGATTATGCGGGGCATATACTTGCCCTGTCAGAAAAAGCGGCAAAACTGACTAAGGGACTTCTTGCATTCAGCAGTCAGCAGGTGATGAACCTGAGTACTATAAATTTAAACGAGCTTGTCAAAGGGATTGATAGAATAATATCAAGACTCGTTAGAGAGGATATTAAATTCAAGACTTGCTTTCCAAAAAAGAATTTGATTATCAGGGCGGACAGTAGTCAGATTGAACAAGTCCTTATGAACCTTTTAGTAAATGCGTTTGATGCAATGCCAAACGGCGGCTGTTTAACTTTATCAATAGAATCTTTAACATCAGATGAGGAATTTATAAAGATACATGGATGTAGTGCGCCGGGTGAATATGCTTGTATTTCAGTTTCAGATACAGGAACAGGGATGGATAAAGAGACAAAAAGAAAAATTTTTGAACCCTTTTTTACAACTAAAGAGGTTGGAAAAGGTACAGGGTTGGGATTATCAATAGTTTACGGTGTTGTACAACAGCATAATGGTTATATAAATGTTTATAGTGAACATGGAAAAGGAACGACTTTTAAGATATATCTTCCGATTGCTAAATTAGAAGCAGAGCAGGCAAACTATGGATTTGTTGAGGATCTGCCAAAGGGAACGGAAACTATATTGGTAGCTGATGATGACGCAGAAGTCACGATGCTTACTAAAACAATATTTCAGGAATCCGGCTACAATGTTATATTGGCACGTGACGGAGAAGATGCCATAAATAAATTCAAGGCAAATCAGGATAAGATTCAACTCCTTGTACTTGATGTAATAATGCCTAAAAAGAATGGAAAGGAGGCGTACGAAGAGATAAAGAATCTATCGCCATTGGTTAAGGTAATCTTCACAAGCGGTTACACTGAAGATATAATCAGTCAGAAGATGGTACTTGAAGAGGGTCTGAACTTTATCACAAAACCAATAATGCCGACTGAGCTATTAAAAAGAGTAAGAGAAGTTTTAGACAGCTAATCCTGCAATATTATCGAACCTGTTCCCCTCCCATAAGGACCAGGGAGGGGATTAAGGAGGGAAAACCATAAATTATTTGGCATAACTCTTCCATGCAGGATTCTTTGTCAGCGCAAAGAAGGCTGCCTTCCATGCTGCCTCGCCTTTAAGTCCCTGTGACCTCTCAAGAAAGCCTGCCATCCCTGATAATGCCTCTTCAAAGGATTTCATACTACCATCAGGTTTCGCACAGTACTTGCAGTAATCTTTAGTCGTATCACCCAGAGGATGGTCATCCGGTGTTCGAAGCGGCATACCACAACTTATACAGTACTTTTCTTCTCCCATTTCAACACCTCCTTTCTTTTTTGTACTTATTTGGAGGATTACCCCTTCTTAAGTTTTTTTAATCTCAGTATATCCTCTCTTTCACGTTCTTCCAATGCCCTGCTAATGTATTGAAGCTGCTCTTTCCGCCTCGGGATAATAAGCTCATTTATGGCATTTATCCTGCGGGCCGTCTTCCTGACCTCATGCCCGATCCTCCTCATATAGGACTCATCAGAGGCTGCCATCAACAATGTGT
>MHER01000003.1 GCA_001805205.1 Nitrospirae bacterium RIFCSPLOW2_12_42_9
CATGTTCCGCCTCCTTCCAACTATTTCATACTGAAGTTGATGCTCAAAAATACCCAAATGCAAGGAAGGATGAGGATTTGAGTCCGAGGCATACTCCCTGTATGTTGAGGCTCAAATCCGAAGTTCTGACGCCGCAGATGGGCATTTTTCAGCATCAACCACCTAGTACGCACCCTTACCTCTAAAAACAACCCATGGTGTTAGAAGTATAATCTTTATATCCAGCCATACTGACCAACCAATTATGTATCTTATGTCCAGCCGTACCATCTCATCAAAGGTAGTTGAGCTTCTCCCCTTCGTTTGCCAAAGACCTGTAATCCCGGGTTTTACTTCCATCAGCCGGCGTTTATGCCATATATCATAAATCTTGACCTCATAAGGAACCGGCGGCCTCGGCCCCACTATAGACATCTCACCTTTTAATACATTCAGAAACTGTGGCAGTTCATCGAGACTTGTCTTCCGCAGGAACTTCCCAACAAAAGTCACCCTCGGGTCATCTTTAATCTTAAAGACTTCATCCTTATTCCCTTTTTTTTCGTTTGTATCATAGCTCTTCTGCTCAAGGATGAATTTATTTATGTATTCCTGATGTACCTTCGGGTCATTATTTATATACATTGTCCTGAATTTAAGGAAGGTAAACCTCTCACCATACTGACCAATCCTCTCCTGCCTGAAAAAGACATCTCCTTTTGATGTAAGTTTTATTAATAAAGGTATTATTAGCAATAACGGTGAGAAGATTATCAACCCGGCTATACTACCAATCACATCTATAAACCTCTTAAATAATAGAGCCCCTTTCCTGGAGTTGTTTTTCTTCTCAAGGTCTGGATATAGATGCGAGGTGCTGTCCAATTTAATGCTTCCATCTTCTTGCGGAAAGATATAAAGTGATATCTCTATTCGATTTGTAAACTCTTTACCCAGAACACCTGAAAGATTGCCATGTATCTTTTCTCTTAAGGAGGTCTTATCAGTTCCATTCATCTCAGTAAATAAGACACCAATAATAGAATCATGTTTATACCATCCCTTAACATCTATCTCTCTCGTGGAAGAAAACAGGACAGATGCAATATCCTTAAGGACTTCATCCTTTCTTTTAACCCGCTGAAACCTTTCAATGTCTAACAGCATTAATAAAAAGGGCCTTTTTGTGCGCTCTGTCCTTTTTCTCTCATTGCTGAGTACTTCTGAAAAATAATCTTCTACATATAAACCATTATTCTGGTCAAAAAGAACTTGCGTAATGTGATTATTGTTTTTCTTGCTCTTTTTAGGCGACATTTTTAAACCGCTTATTTAAAGTTAAAGGCAGGCTGCCGCCATTACGGGTATATGACCCGTCCTGGATAATCTTTATGTTAATCCGGGCAACCATTATTAAGGCTGCTGATTTGGAGATTTAAGAGGTCTTTCGAAGGATGGCGGCCGGTAGAACTATTCTTGATTGGGAAGAGATAGCGTTTAGTAATATTATTACTCTATCAGAGTCTTTAACACGACTATCAAATATCCCACCGACCCCTTCTAAAGGCCCCTCTTTAATCTCTACCCTCTCACCCTTTGAAAATGATGGAGGCTCTAAGTGTACAAAACCATCTTTTATCCTGGCCTTTATCGACTCAATCAGTGATTCATCCACTGCAGCAGGTTCAGAACCGAAACTAACTATAGAGGAAACACCTCTTGAGTACTTGACCAATCTTTGCTGTGTTTCAATATCAAACTTTGTAAATATATAGCCTGAAAAAAGTGACTTACCTGGTGCTATCCTGGGATAAAATGTTTCAATATTAGACTGGATAAGAAAGCGTTCGGCTATTGCCTCCTGCCGTGGTTTAGTATGTACTGCATACCATTGTTGTCCCATGTTGATAAGATGCCTCACTCAAATATATTTAAAACTTGCAATTTAAATGCCAATAAAATGACTTTTTAATACTGCCTTAGTTATGCCATACTCATTTCAGTGTCTCATAACCATTTGATTTTGTTAGATACTGAAAAGGCGGTAGAAAATAGAGAGAACTTTATAGAATTATTTTTACCCAATTTATTACCTAATCTTCCCACATTTAAGAATTACCAAAAGAGTGGAAATGATTGGGAAAGGGCTATAAAATTATCCCGCCCGCTACAGGATGACCCTTATCCTCAATTACAAAACGACCCATTTCAGGGATTTCAATAAAGGAATCAACTGCTACAGGTCTACTCAGGGCGATTTCTACCTCTGCTATCTCAGCAGCCTTTATCTCCCTGGCATCCTTTTCCACTACCTCTATAGTTGCAGGATCAAAGCGTCTGTAAATATTCCCGATCCTCCCTTCAACCTCCTGGGTAGCACATCTGAAGGTGAGAGAATCACCCTTATGATAGGTATTATCACCCATCCAGAAGATATTCGCATGGATTGATTTTGTTACCTTGTAGTCTTTCTCATGTCCCCCGCTTGTTTGTTTAACAATTACATCCCCCCTTACTGCAGGTTTATCTATGCACATTCCAATACACTCACCTGTTTCTGTCCTCTCTAATCCCTCTTCATTAAACTTCTCTATAGATAATACCTTTGTTTTCTCACCTTTAGGTAATATAAATAGCTCTTCTCCCTTTTTTATGCGGCCTGCCTCAATCCGTCCAACTATAATCTTCTTACCATCAATATCATATACATCCTGTACTGGAAATCTTAGAGGCTTTTCTTCTACGACCAGTGTCTCAAAATTGTCTAATGCCTCTAGTATTGTAGGTCCATTAAACCATCTCAGACGTTCATCCGGCTTTGCAACATTAGAACCATGTTTTGCAGAAATCGGGATAATATAAGATGGGGTAATATTTAACTGTTTTAAGATTTGTGTAATCTCAGTGGAAATTGCATCAAACCTCTCTTTGGAATAATCAACCATATCCATCTTGTTTACAATAACAGCAATCTGTCTTAATCCAAGGAGGCTGAGAATAAAACTATGCCGCCTTGTCTGATCCATTATCCCTTCAAAAACATCTATGAGGAGGAGGGCTGCCTCTGCCTGTGAAGACCCTGTTATCATATTCTTAAGAAACTCTTTATGTCCGGGTGCATCTATGATTACATATTGCCTCTTGGAAGAGTTAAAGAATGTCTGGGCAATGTCTATGGTAATGCCGCGCTGTCTCTCCTCTTCAAGGTGGTCCATTGCAAAGGAGAACTCTAATTCCCTGCCTGCCTGCTGTGAGGCGATCTTTATCTCCTCGATCTTATCCTCAGGTAATGAGCCAGTGTCGTATAACAGCCTTCCAATTAATGTACTTTTACCGTGGTCTACATGTCCCACTATCACTATCGGGAGTGAATGCCCGGTAACTTCTGAAATAGTTCTTTCCACTTAAATATCCCCTTTCATCTGAAAATCCCCCCTCACCCTTCCCTCTCCCCTCAGGGGAGAGGGAATTTTTTAATGCCCAGGCTTCACACCATGGGAATAAAATAAAAACCACCAGAAAAAGATTAATACAAGCACCAGCGTACCAAAGAAAATTGCCGGACCTAATTTGCTGCTGGATTCCTTCATAATATTAGCCCTCCCCCTGCGACCCTATCTTAATTTAATACCTCTTTCAATCGGGCCTCTATCTCGCCCTTCCCGGTAAATCCCATAAAGATGTGCCTCACAATCCCATCCTTATCGATTACAAAAAGCCACGGCTCTCCAATGACACCATATTGCTCACCCAGGGCTGCTGCCTCATCCTCCGGCCCCCAGAACTTGGAAGCACGATGGGTCTTTAATATCGCGGCTGCTTCATTCACATATTGAGGCATAATCTCCCTGATGTTAGACCACATCTTCTCACACCAGATGCAATGGTCAGGATTGCCAAACATAAGGAGGATGACCTTCCCATCCTCATGGGCTTTGCGAAGGTCGTCTGTTGTCAGCGGTGCATTATCTCCAACCTCCACCCTCGATTTACCCTCGGGCAAGCCCCTTAAACCTGCATAGGAACTGACCGGTAGGATCAGATAAGATATGGATACAAATGATAATAAAAGAAAGAGATGAAAGGGCCTGTATTGTATCATTTTGCCCCCCCTCCCGTTACACTCATTACAAGGATGGGAACTTCCTTTACTAATTCTCTCGTATGTCCCTCGTGATCATCATTGAACTTCCTTGGGGAATCCCCCGGGGACTTCCCTGGGGAGACACCAGGGGATTCGTGCCTGTGACCTTCATGGGACTTCTCAGGAGATTCAACCTCCATCAATCTCTCTTCCAACCCACCTGGCATAACTATGCTGTGATAAAATGGCCACCTTCCAGGCTTAGTCGCAGTTACGACTATGTCATACCTCTTCCCCGGATAGATAGTCAGACTTTCCCGTTCCTGTGTTACTGAGATGATGTAACCATCCTCGTGCGTAATAAGAAAACCTCCTGGAAATCTGAGCGTATGAGGAAGATGACCGATGTTGGCAAGCCTGATCCTGATCTTTTCCCCTTCTCTTGAATCCATGATAATGGGGTTATCACCTGTGATAACCCTCTCGTTGATGGTTGTTATATCATTGTCTAACATTGTCCTTGGATGGCCTGCACCGTAGTGTTCCTCTCCTTTGGACACCTTACTGCTCCAGTCACTCAGTATATAAACGAATTCTTTATCAAACTTCTGCTCATCTTTAGCCTCAACAATAAAGGCCCCGTAGAGTCCCCTGCTCAGGTGTTCTGCCATATTCCAGCTACAATGGTAGAGATGGGTCCCTGCCGGTTTTGCAATGAACTCTCCATAGGTATATTCATAGCCAGGATCAACAACGATCTCCTGTTCCTGAAGCGCAACCCTCGGATTAACACTGAGACCATGAAAGAAAAGCCCGTGCTTTGCCCCGCTTTCATTCACGAGTTTAATCTTAACTGTATCCCCCTCCCTGACCCTTATCTCCGGACCAGGGACTGTGCCGTTATAAGTCCAGACCATTGCCTTGTTTCCTCCAAGATTTATCTCCCCTTCTCTTACTGTAAGAATGAATTCCTTTATCTCAGCAGGGACTGAAATCGGGAAAATATCTTCCAGTTCCTTGCCGGTAAATCGCCCTATAAATATCTTTTGCAACACTCCCTCTTTATCTATAACAAATGTCCATGGTTCTCCCATGGTAACAAAACCATAGAGCCTTTTTAATGTAACAGTCTCCTCGTCCATCGCACCGAGCATGTCCTGGCCGCCTTTTACAATAAAGGCCACATCATCTTTGTATCGCTTTGCCTCTCCTTCGATAAAATCCACTACCGAATCACAATTTGTACACTGCATAGGATTTGAAAGCAGCACTAAAACAATCGCCTTCCCTTCTTCATGAAGGCCTTTAATGAGGTCTGTCAGGAGGACCTTCTCTCCTATCTTGACCTTCGATGTCTTTAATATCTCCTGAGACGCAAAGACATCCTCCAATTGCAATAACAGAAGACAGAAGACAGAAGTCATAAGACAGTATAAAAATAAAAAACCCTTTCTCTGACCTCTGATTTCTAACTTCTTACTTTTACTCATGTCCATCGTGGTTCTCCTCTCCCTTCTCTTTGACTGGGGCTTCGCGCTCTCCCTCTTCTTTTCGCAATCGCTCTAATAGTTCATTGAGATTCCTTATAGAGACGTTATCTCCTAATAGTTCATTGATATTATTTATAAAGACATCACTGGAGATGAATATCTTGTAGACATAACGCACCGTACCCCCTTTATCAATGATAAAGAGCCAGGGTTGCCCTTCCACTCCATATGCCTCTTTTAATCTCAGTCCTTCCGCTGGAGGTGCGATCATCTTGGCATGTTCTATTTGCGTCTGAACAAAGGAAACCCGGCCATCAAAACTATTCGTCTCCTTCATAATCACACGGATATATCTGTCCATCCTGTCGCACCAGGGACAGTGGGTCTGATAGCCCAGCATCAGGGCAATGACCTTCCCCTCCTCATGTGCCCTTTGAAGCTCTTCTGTAATTAATGGGGCCTTATCTCCAACTTTGATCTTTGATTCACCTCTGGCTATCCCCCTGAGGGGTAGATTTGTGGCATAAACAGGAAGAATCGACATAAGGTGTAAAAAGTAAGTGGTAAAAATCAGGATGAAAATCCCCCCTTGCCCCCCTTTAGAAAAGGGGGGAGGGGGGGATTTGATCGGAGATTCCCGGGTGAAAGTATCTGCATCATAATGCATCATATGGTTTCTCACCTATCTTGACCGGCTTACCCAACGGATATGCATCAAGGTCTATCCCTTTGGGATAAAGGTTACCTTTTTCATCCTTGCCCAGATAAACAACCGCCATCAACAGCCCGCCGTGATAGACCCCGTCATTAGTGGCATGGGGGACAAAGTGGCAGTGCCAGACCCATCTCCCCTCCTGATCAGCAATAAAGATATAATCCTTTCTCTCCCCTGGCAGGATGGAGACAGAATCTGATCTCATGTCAATGTCGGATATTTTATTGTTATACGGATAGACATTCCGCCCGTCCCAGGCCACCCAGTGCAGGGTGTGACCGTGTAGATGGATATTATGGGGCCAGCTACCGAAGTTAACAAACCTTGCCCGGATCTTCTGGCCTGACTGGGCCAGGACAACATTCGGGTATTCATCAGTCCAGGCATTCCCGTTGATAGTAAATAGGTTGAAGTTTGCCATTTTCCTGGGATGACCTACCTCTACGCTCTGCTTCGTTTCAGCGGTGGTCGGGGCAAATCCCTCTTCCTTGGAAAAGGTGGAGTCCCACTCATCCAGAATGGCCAGGATGTCCTGATCCACCTTCTCTTCGTCTTTGCTATGGATGATGATGGCACCGTAAAGCCCCATATCCATATGTTCATTGGCATTCACATGACAGTGGTAGATATGAGTGCCGACAGGAGAGGCCACAAACTCATAGGTAAACTCCTGGTCAACCTTTATAGGGACCTGTGCCACATTCATGGTGCCGTCATGGGCATAGCTGATCACCGTTGGTCCATGGATATGAATGGTGTGGTTATTCTTACTGTTATTTCTCAAGCTTACCCTGACCAGATCCCCTTCATTGGCAATAATGGTCGGACCCGGAACAGGGCCATGTGGATAGGCCTTCTTCTGGCCGCGGGGGACAAAGACCCATACTGGAAAATCTACCCCTGCTATGTCCTGGGTGGACTCAATGGCATCCATATCATAGACAACGGTCTTGCCGCTCAATTTAACGCCCAGCTTTTTTGCCTGATTGATGGCCCATTGACCCCCTTCCGTCTGGACGTCAACCTTATTGATTACCTTTGCATGTCCTGCCTTAACAGCCACATCTACACTGCTCACATCAATAAGGGTCCTCACCTCCTTGATGGGCAGGCCGATTTTAACGGCCATGGTTGGTGCCGCCGCAAGACCTAAGATAAAGGCCGAAGCGACAGATATGAATAATAACCTTTTCATAATACATCCCTCCTTTTTACTTCAATTCAAAGTTTACATGCGCAATCCCTTTTGCAGGGACCTCTATCTCTTTTGAGAGTAATACAGGCTTGTCGTAGAGCGCCCGCCCATCGTCATCAATGCCTGTTACCTTCCAGCTCTCGTGCCATACCTTCAGGGTATACTTCCCTGGCGGGATATTATCAATAACAAATGTGCCTGTCTCATCTGTCACAGCATGATAGGGGTGGTCAAATATCATGGCATAACCCCTCATATGGGTATGAGAATCACATGTGATATCCGCCTGACCCATCCTTCTTATCTTTGCAACAACGACCTGATTCTGCTTGGGCTGACCTTTGTTCAGTGTCTGTATCCCATCCACATTTACATTGATGTTATGGAGAATCGGGTCAGAGTTGAGCACGGCCAGCTCTGTCCCCTTGACCAGGGTAAAGACATGGGGGGCAAAGAGACACTTCTCCTGATTCAGGTCAGTCTGCTTTTTTCTTTCAATTGTCTTTCCCTTCTCGATATTCTCAAGGTAACCAATTGCAAATCTAACGCCCCCATCCTTTCCAACTACCAGGGCCTCCGATGATTTCTCCTTACCACAGAAGTCCTCATTCTTATTCACCTTAAGAGAGGCAAGCTTCGGTGGATTACCGGTAAACTTAACATGCCCCATGATCTGGCCACCGTTCTTGACCTCCATCTCGTCATAGGCAATACCCAACGCGGGACTGAGTACAAAACAACTAACAAATAATAGAAGCATAATCTTCTTCATCCATTTCACCTCCTTTCTATTCTGTTTTAACACTTGCACAACTGTCTCAAATATTTCACAAGCTCTTTTATCTCTGCATCAGTCATGGTCTTGCCCCAGGGTGGCATCATAGTGGACTTGCCGGTGGCCTTTCCACCATCTCTTATCACATTTTCGATATCCGCATCCGTGAGCTTGCTCATCCCCTTGGTGTCTGTGTGGTCTCTGGGAGTAACTGGCTGCTCCTTTGTTGCATTTGGCCCGTCTCCTTTACCATTCAGACCATGACACTGGGCACAGTACCATTTGTAATTTTCCCCAGGTGAGGCCCCGAAGCCCTGCCCCTGAAGGACAAAACATATTGCCAGCACAATGATTATCACACCTGAAATTATTCCCTTTTTCATCTCCTTATACCCCCCTCCTGTATAAAGTTAAAAGCTCGCCACATAGGACGCTACACTCTTCATCTCTGAATCATTCAATACACCCGCATAGGTGGGCATCCTCTTTACCGGAATAATGGCCTGCGGGTTCTTCAGATAGGCGTATATCCAGTCCCCCTGAAGCCTCTTCCCCACATCCACGAGGGACGGCCCCGTGAGACCACCTGCCACCTTTGCGCCCCTCATAGATGAGTGACAACCATAACACCCCTGTTTCTTCTCAAAAACCATCTTCCCCATAAGGTCTTTCTTTGCCTTGATTGTCCCTGCCACGACATCTTTTGACGTGAGGGTCATCAGGTAGTCTGTCATATCGCCGGCCTCCTTACCTGAAAGTTTAGAATGGTCACCTGGGTTTTTCTTCTCTATGGAATTATAGGCCATCTGCCTTATGGGCTTTGGATCCTGCAGCCATTTCACAAGCCACTCCTTTTTGAACTTGCTCCCTGCAAACCACAGGTCCGGACCTTTTCGTTTTAACTTATCCTCAAAGGTCTTGTCCTGATTAGGCCCCTTTGTCAGATGACAGGCGCCGCACTCCTTTGCCTCGAAAATCTTCTGCCCCCCGGCCACATCGGCATTAGCAGTTCCTGCAAGGATCCCTGTAAAAACCATTGAAAAAAATACAACTGTCAGCTTTTGATAGACTTTAATCCGTTTCATCTTTGAAAATCCTCCTTATCCCATAAATCTTTTTTTTGCCTCTTCCATCACCGGCAGGGTAATCTCCCTGTAGCCCTTTTCTCTGGCATACTTTTCTATGCCGGTCTTTGCCATAGGTCTCACAAATAGAGGTATCTGTTCCAGGCGTTTTTCAGCCTCC
>MHER01000004.1:0-8700 GCA_001805205.1 Nitrospirae bacterium RIFCSPLOW2_12_42_9
AATCTTATGAATATACTTAACCCTGATATGATAGTACTTACAGGTGCAGTAACCGGGTCATGGGATTTCTTTATGCCGGCTGCCATGGAAGAGGTTGAAAGGAGAGCACTTAAGACTATTGTTGGCCGTACCAGGATAGTTAAAGGAAAACTCAGTGGTACTGCAGGAGTAATAGGTGCAGCAGCTATTGCCTGGAGGCAATTAGGTCATCTTTAACCTGAATATGAAAAAATATATCACACTCTTTCACATCAACTGGCAGAACTCACTTCAGTACAGATTCTCTCTGATAGTATATATCTTCGGCTACTCCCTCTACATAGGTGTCTTATTATATCTCTGGTCTGCCATATACAGCGAAGGACAGACAGTTGGTAATTATACACTTTCAGAGCTTACTACTTATTATCTCCTCCAGTTAATGATAAACTCTGTAATATTCTCATATGTCAGTTGGGATGTCATTGAAAACATAAAGGATGGCTATTTCTCAAATTTCCTTATAAAACCTATTGACTACTATTTCTACTGGTTTACTGTAAACCTGTCAGGAAAGATACTTGAAGGTCTATTTATAATAATAGCAGTAGGTATAATCTCCATATTTTTCCGGGGACATCTAACATTTCCGGGAACATCGGCTGCTTTAATCTATTTTCTTATCTCAGTAATACTGGGGATTGTACTTTCCTTTGAAATGGACTTTTGTGTGGGGATGATCACCTTCTGGCTGACACAGGTGCGTACATTTAAATTCATGCTGCAGACCATCATCCTTTTCTTTGCGGGTGCCATGCTGCCACTGGATCTTTTTCCTGACTTCCTTGTCAGGATATCAGACTTTTTACCATTCAGATATCTCGTCTATTTTCCAGTAAGCATCTATCTCGGAAAGATCAATAACCCATGGCCTTCTTTTGCAATCCTGATTGTGTGGATACTTGTATTCTATGGAATCTCACGCGTGCTGCTTTTAAGAGGGATAAAGAGGTATGAAGCAGTTGGCATATAATATTTTCAGAAAAATAAAGAGATACCTGCATCTCTACAGGGTGTTTTTATCCCAGAATCTCAAAGAGGATATGATCTACAGATCTAACTTCATCACGCTTGCTGTAATGGACATAGGGTTTGTCAGTGTCAGCGTCATCCTGTTCAAGATCATCTTCACCCATGTAACATCCATTGCAGGCTGGACATTCCATCAATCTGTTATTCTTATAGGGAGCGTCGGGATTATAAGGGAGATGGCCTATCTGACATTCAGAAGAGGTTTCCTTGAGCTTGGGAATCATATACGGAAAGGCACCTTTGATACGTTCATGGTAAGGCCCATGGCGCCCAATATACACCTTGCCTTCAGACATATTTCAATATCCGAGAGTTTCGGAGAGGCAATAACAGGTGTTGTGCTTGTAATATATGGTATCTTACACTTAAACAACTGGACCTGGGTCAGTATACCGCTTTACATAATATTTCTGCTTAATTCTTTATTCGTATATTATGGGTTCAGTCTACTGATAAACAGTATAGTATTCTGGGTGATCAAAACCCAGGAATTAAATACTATTGTATACTTTTTCATGGAGACCTCAAGATATCCGGGAGATATCTACAGGGGGGTCGGGAAATTCATTTTTACATTTATAATACCAATCGGGATTATTGCTACAGTCCCTGCCTCTGTGTTAACAGGACGCACATCGTGGAGTTCTGCTCTGATTGCACTTTTTGTGGGGATATCTTTTTTAACAACCGGCATACTCGTATGGAGAAAAAGTATTGAACACTACTCATCTGCGAGTGGATAAAAAATAAACAATGTCTACTTCAATACAGGTAAAGAATCTCTCCAAGACCTATGAGTACTTTAAAAAAGAGGCCGGCCTCACTGGCTCTCTTAAAAGCCTGTTTTGGAGAGAGAAGTTATATAATGAAGCGCTGAAGGGGATATCCTTTAAGATAGATGAGGGAGAGCTTATCGGATTCTTAGGACCAAATGGTGCAGGGAAGACAACTACCCTGAAGATACTCTCCGGCATACTCTATCCAACCTCAGGGGAGGCCGTTGTTCTGGGATATGTACCATGGAAGAGGTCTCCTGAATATCAGAGACAGTTCTCGATCGTAATGGGACAGAAAAATCAATTGTGGTGGGACCTCCCGGCACAGGAGTCGTTTCAGTTAAATAAAGAGATATATGAAATAGACACAAAGACTTACAGAAACAATTTAGATGAGCTTATTGAACTTTTTGAAATAAAAGATATATTGGATATTCCTGTAAGGAAGTTGTCAATGGGGCAGCGTATGAAGTGTGAACTTTCTGCTGCCCTGCTCCACTCTCCGAGGGTGCTCTTCCTCGATGAGCCTACCATAGGACTTGATATCATCTCCCAGGAGAAGATAAGGCATTATCTCAGTGAGTACAACAAGATAAAGAAGACGACCGTGCTCCTTACAAGCCACTACATGCGGGACGTTGAGAGGCTGTGCGGGCGCGTAATTGTCATAAATAACGGTATCATTGTATATGATGGCTCTGTCCAGGACCTGATGAACACATATGGAAAGCACAAGATCATACGTCTCAGATTCTCAAAGGAATACACTGAAAATGGACTTGCAAAATACGGAGAGATATTAGAACGTGACGGCCTTTGTGTGGTATTAAAAACAGGGAAAGAAGACATCGCAGCCTCTACAGCCAGGATACTCAATGAACTCCCTGTTGAAGACCTTTCAGTCGAAGAGATAGAGATAGAAGAGGTCATTAAGAAAATATTTACCGGATAAGGAGTCTATTTATGGAATTAACCAGGGATGACATATTAAAACTAATGCAGGATAAGGCATACCGGCCGCTTCTCTTAAAAGAGCTGATAGGGCTGTTCAATGTATCAAGAAAGGAGCGGCCGGTATTTAAAGAGATGATAGGAGATATGCTGGAGAAGGGTTTAATCGTAAAGATCAGGGGAGACCGCTATGGTCTTCCAGGAAAGATGAACCTGATAACCGGTGTCCTCCAGGGCCACCCGGATGGTTATGGTTTTGTGAAATCTGATCTTGAAGGAGAGGCTGATTTATTTGTCCCAAAGAGAAATATGATGGGCGCCATGCATAATGACCGCGTAGTAGCCAGGATAGAGTCTGCTGACAGAGGTGGTCGTCTGGAAGGCCGCATCATTAGGATATTGGAGCGTTTTCATAGCAGGATCGTCGGCCGTTTTGAGAGGGGGAAAAATTTCGGTTTTGTCATCCCTTCTGACAGAAAAATATCCCATGACATCTATATTCCCCCGAAATTATTTAACAAGGCTAAAGATGGAGATGTTGTTGTAGCAAAGATAATTGCATATCCTCAGAAGACAAGGAACCCCGAAGGAGAGATTATTAAGGTCCTGGGACGGTCATCAACCCCCGGCATTGATACAGGGATGATCATTGAAGAGTATGAGCTCCCCACTGAATTCCCTGAGGATGTTATAACAGAGGCTGAGGCACTTCCCGGAGAAGTTGCTGAATCGATGTTAAAAGAGAGGGTTGATCTCCGCACTCTTCAGACTGTAACCATAGATGGGGAAAGGGCAAAGGACTTTGACGATGCAGTTTCTATTGAAAAACTGCCTGACGGTCGATTCAGGCTTTGGGTCCATATTGCAGATGTAAGCTACTATGTCCCATGGGGTTCTGAACTTGATAATGAGTCCTATAACCGCGGGACCAGTGTTTATCTGCCAGACAGGGTTATTCCCATGTTCCCGGAAAGACTCTCAAACCATATATGCAGCCTGAACCCGCGGGAAGATCGTCTGACACTGACCGCAGAGATGATGTTTGACGGGAATGGAAATCGTATAAATTATAAAATATATGAAAGCGTAATAAACAGTAATGAGCGGATGACCTATACTGCAGTAAAAGAAATACTGGAAGATGAAGATAGTAAAATCATATCAAGATATAGTGACCTTATAGAGACATTCCATCTTATGAGGGAGTTATGTCTGAAGCTAAGGGCAAAGCGGATGGGGCGTGGAAGCATAGACTTCGACCTCCCTGAGCCTGAGATTATCCTTGATCTCCAGAGCAAAACAATCAATATTGTAAGGTCGGAAAGGAATATAGCCCACCAGATCATCGAAGAGTTCATGCTTGCTGCCAATGAGACCATTGCCCGGCATATGGGAAACAAAGAGATACCCTTTATTTACCGTGTCCATGAATCACCTGATGAGGATAAGATCATGGAGTTCAATGAATTTATGGAGGACCTTGGCTACAAGTTTAAGCTGAACCATCAGCAGCCGAAGACCTTTCAGAGATTGTTAAATAAATTAGAGGGTAAGAGTGAGGAGACACTTATAAACCAGTTATTACTCCGCTCTATGAAACAGGCACGATACTCTACTGAGAATATCGGTCATTTCGGGCTTGCCTCAGAGCACTACACTCATTTCACCTCTCCAATCCGGAGATACCCTGACCTCATTGTGCACCGTCTTATTAAGGAGGTTTCAAAGAACCGCCGTATCAAAGAAGAGAGAAAGTCCCTGCTTGACGCTAAATTGAAGGATATAGCAAAGCATTCTTCAGAGCGGGAGAGGTTATCAATGGAGGCAGAAAGGGAGGTTGTGGAATTAAAGAAGCTGGAGTTCATGCAGGATAAGATCGGCTCAGAATATGATGGTGTTATATCAGGTGTGGTGGCATTTGGCTTTTTTGTAGAGCTTGAGGACATCCTTGTAGAGGGGCTCGTACGCGTAACTTCTATGTATGATGATTTTTATAGATTTGAAGAAAGGCAGCACAGACTTGCAGGCGACAGGACAGATAAGGTTTATAGATTGGGCGATAAGGTCAGGGTACGGGTGGACAAGGTAGATATGGAGAAGAGAAAGATAGACTTCATATTGGCATGATGATAAAATGAGATACCATGAAGCTTAAAAAGGAAAGGGTTTTAATATTGGCAAGGAATATTATAGAAGGACTTATAGAAAAGGGGAGTATAGTTCCTAATATCCCCAAAGGGGACCTGACAGGCAAGATAGAGAATATAATTACTGAAGATTTGATGGTTGAAGACAGGATCAACGAAGAGGTCCGGGAGATAATGAAGGCATATTCAAAACAGATAGACCAGGGGAGCATCAATTACAATAAGATGTTCCAGATGATAAAGAATAAGCTCGTTCAGGAGCGAAGCATAGTCCTCTGATGATACTGAACGAAGACAAGATAAGCCACTTATCACACCTTATATTAAATGATCTTAAAAAGGGTCTCGCAACATTTAAAGAAGATGAGATAACGGTCCTGAGGGAGATCAAACGGCTGATAATCGCTGAATTGCGCATCGATGAACAGGTGGATACAATAGTCAGAAAGAAACTAACACCCTACACTATTAAGAACCCGGAAGGGACACCGGAGTGGAACTTCCAGTACAATCGGTTCTTTGAAGAAGAGATGCGAAAGAGACGAAGATAATCACGGATTAACAGACTTTATCGTTGGATGATGATATGCACAGTGAAATAAAAACCTATGCAAAACACTGGAAAAGGCATCTCAACGCAATGGAGAAAACACGCCAGGTACTTTTCAAAAAGGCACTGGATGATGCCGCTAAGATAGCCAATTATCTCAGGGAAAGGTATGGATGCGAAGAAATCTATCTGATAGGCTCGATCCTTGAAAAGGAGCGGTTCTCGGAGAAGTCCGATATAGACTTGGTTGTAAGAGGATTGCCCAAAGAGAGGTACTTTCATATATTGGCAGAGATCAGGGACATCACCGATTTTTCCACAGACATAATTCCTTACGAAGACGCCAATGAGTTGATAATAGAGACCGTTAAAAAAGAAGGGAAACAGTTATAAGAATGATAGACAGATTTCAACAAAAGGTGCAGAGGGTTGTCTCTGAGATAGAAGAGGAGCTGACAAACATAGAGAGACTTCTTTCGGAGCTGAATGAACACCAGAAGGAAGAACCACGGAATACCTTCTACCTCAGGGCCATTGGTTCTATTTTTCATGACTTCTATTGCGGGGTAGAGCGAATATTCGAGAGGATTGCGGAAGAGCTGAATGGTGGGATCCCTGCGGGTGAGAACTGGCATATCCACCTGTTAAAGGACATGACTCTGCAGATTGACAAGGTTCGGCCTCCTGTAATATCAAAAGAACTTTCCGCTGAACTCAGGGGATATTTGGAATTCCGCCACAGGTTCAGGAATATATATGGATTCGAGCTGGAATGGGATAAACTGAAGGGTCTGAAAGAAGACATGCCCAACGTAGCGGCAAGATTCAAAAAGGAAATACAGGAATTTATTGAGTTTATGAAAAAACTGGCAGAGGAGTGATGTTAGGTATAGAGGATAAATATGAAATAGAGATAGAAGCACTCAAAAGAAGAATCAGGAGAAACTATCAATCAGGCTTATCTCTTTTCCTTCTCCTCAAAATACAGGCACTTCTCTCCGGATGCCTGCTGTACCACAATAGAAGATATCTGTTTACTCTTAAACCCCATTTTCTTACATCCATAAGGAAAGTCCTTTTCCCATGTAATATAAAGATGCCTGCACTTAAAGCAGTCTGTCTCTTTTTCCACTGAACAACCTTACCCTTATCTCATGAAGCTTCTTATATTGTTTTGGGAATATAGTTTTAAGCCTTGAGAGATAACGTCTTGCAGTATTACTTGATCTTGAGATCATTACAATCCCTATAATAAACGGGACAAAGCCCGGGAATAATGGCAGCATGAAACCTATAATACCTATGGCTATAAGAAAACTCCCAATTATAAATAATATAGACCGCTTAACCATTTATTCGCTCTTTAGTATAGTTTCTGTTATCTCTTTATCTGTGATCCTGAAGCCCCGCATCTCATAGTCACCATTGTCTTTAATTGAAATTATTATATACACAGCTTCAGGATAATAGGCAAGATTTACATCTGTCATTGAAGGATAGGCAGGGTGATTCGGATGGGAATGGTATATGGCCTTTAATTCTAAACCGAGATTCCTCATCTCTTTGAAGACCATGATCTGCTCCTTTGGGTCCATAAGATAAGAAACCCTTGAGCTGTCTGTATTAGTCATTTTATAGATATGGGATATGTCATCCCCTTTACCACCGAGTATCCCGCAGCACTCAAGGGGAAAATCCGTTCTGGCATGTTCAACCATTTCCTTATGAATACTGGAAGGAATTTTGATCATATCGGGGGATAATTAACTTGCTGCTGATACTTTTCTATGAATATCAGGTTAAGGATTCTTATCTAAGCACGCAGCTCTGCTCATAATCGAGGAGCTTTGTGATCTTCTTCTCTTTACCGCATAATGGACAGTTCGGGTCTTTCTGTGTCTTTACCTTAAGAAACCTCATCTCAAGTGCATTATATATCAGCAAGTGAGAGGCGAGGGAGCTGTTCATCCCTATTACCTCTTTAATCGCCTCTGTTGCCTGGATTACTCCAACTGTCCCTGCGAGCACACCGAGGACACCTGCCTCCTGGCAGCTTGGAACAAGCCCGGGCGGAGGCGGCTCAGGGTATAGGCATCTGTAGCAGGGGTGGCCGCTGTGCGGTTTGAGTGTTGTTATCTGCCCCTCAAATCTGAAGATACTTCCTGATATAAGTGTCTTACCTAAAAAAAAGCATGCGTCATTAACAAGAAACCTCGTAGGGAAATTATCTGAACCATCAAGTATAATATCATAGTCCTTGATTATTTCCAGTATGTTTTCAGATGTCAGCTTCTCCCTGTATGGCACAACCCTGACATCAGGATTTAATGCCTCAATCGTCTCTTTTGCAGAGTCCACCTTTGGACGGTTAAGGGTCTTTGTTGAATGGAGTATCTGTCTCTGGAGATTTGAAAGATCAACCACATCATGGTCTATTATTCCCAGTGTGCCTACACCTGCGGCTGCAAGATAAAGAGCTGCAGGTGAACCAAGCCCGCCTGCTCCCGTTATAAAAACCTTTGACTGACAGATCTTCTTCTGCCCTTTACCCCCTACCTCGGAAAGTATAATGTGTCTGCTATATCTTTTGATCTGGTCTTCAGTAAACTCCATTGAATGCCCTCTCTACTCAATAATATTTCTTTCTATCGGCTCTACCTTAACACCCTTGAGTTTAAGGGACTCAACCGCCTTCTCAATCTCGGATGAATCTCCAGTAAGTTCAAGCTCAACCCACCCTGTCTTCTCTCTTACATCTGCCCGCCTTACATTCGTTACTATTTTGAATTCATGTCCTATCTGATAGATAATCGGTTCCTTTATCTTATCCTCAGGAAAACTCAACCTTATCTTAAAATGCGCCATAATCACCTCCGGAGCCGCCTGCTATTGCAGGCACAATCGAAACCTCATCACCATCTGAGAGTGAGGTATCTTTACCATGGATAAACCTTATATCCTATTCATTAACGTAAACATTAACAAACCTGCGCAGGTTTCCGGACTCATCGCAAAGCCTCTCTTTTATCCCCGGATAACTGCTCTCAAGACTATCCAATAATTCTCCAATTGTCTTTCCATCACCTTCCACCTCACCTTTTCCTTCTGTCAACTTTCTCAAAGGTGTAGGGATTCTAACCTTTATCATCATATCTGTCTCCCCTTTTCTCCCTTTATATTGATGGCCTTTTCAAAAGAATCGAGG
>MHER01000004.1:8750-11274 GCA_001805205.1 Nitrospirae bacterium RIFCSPLOW2_12_42_9
TCCCCGTTACATATGCAACCACGGTCTCATCTCTTGTAATAACCCCTGTATTTGCAAGCTTCTTTAATACAGCTATTGTAACCCCGCCTGCTGTCTCAGCAAATATACCCTCTGTCCTCGCAAGAAGCTTAATACCCTCAATAGTCTCAGTATCTGTGGCAGTCTCAAATGTCCCTTTACTCTCATGCACTGCCTTCAGTGAATAAAATCCATCCGCAGGGTTACCTATTGCTATGGACTTGGCTATAGTCTTAGGTTTAACAGGCTTTATAAAGTCTCTCCCCTCTTTAAATGCAGAAGCCACAGGAGAACATCCTTCAGCCTGGGCGCCGCTGACTTTTGTTGGTACACCATCAATAATTCCGAGTGCACTGAACTCATTAAACCCCTTCCATATCTTGGTAAGGAGGGAACCGGATGCAACAGGCACTACCACATGGTCAGGCGCCTTCCATCCGAGTTGTTCTGCAACTTCAAATGCAAGTGTCTTTGATCCTTCAGCATAGTATGGTCTTATATTTATATTGACAAAGGCCCAGTTATACTCACCTGCCACTTCACTGCACAGTCTGTTAACATCATCATAATTACCATCAACCCCGACCACGGTTGGCGCATAAATAAGACTTCCAAGTATCTTTCCTGCTTCAAGGTCTCCCGGGATAAATACATAACAGCGTAGTTTAGCCTCAGCCGCGTGGGCTGCTACAGAATTTGCAAGATTTCCTGTTGACGCACAGGCAACTGCTGTGAAGCCGAGTTCAATCGCCCTTGTTAATGCAATTGCAACTACCCTGTCTTTAAAAGATAGTGTTGGATGGTTGACTGTGTCATTCTTTATATAAAGTTTTTTAAGCCCGAGTTCCGCACCAAGGTTTTTAGCCTCAATGAGCGGGGTATAACCAGCATACAAGCCCACTGTAGGGTGTCCTTCAACAGGCAGGAGGTCACTATACCTCCAGAGGCTTTTTGGCCCGGCCTCTATCCTCTCACGGCTTATATGTTTCCTTATTTCATCATAATTATAATCTACCTCAAGAGGTCCAAAGCAGAATTCACATACATGAAGTGCAGCAGGCGGATATAGCTTTCCACACTCCCTGCATTTAAGGCCTTTGATCTTCTGTTTTAAAATATCAGATATTGCAGACTTCCTGCTCATAATCTATCAGCTCTTTTATGGTTGGGTCCTCGCCGCACACCGGACACTTTGGGTTTTTCCTTATCCTGATTTCTCTGAACTCCATCTTCTGCGCATCAAATGTCATGAGGCGATCAGTAAGAGGCTCCCCTATGCCAAGTATCAGTTTTATTGCCTCCGTGGCCTGAATGGTGCCAATTACGCCGGCAAGTACACCTACCACACCAGCCTCCTGGCACGTTGGTATCAACCCGGGTGGTGGAGGACTGTTAAATACACACCTGTAACAGGCGGTCTTATGGGGAATAATTGAATAGACCTGTCCTACAAACCTGAGGATACCTCCATGTACAAGGGGCTTATTTAAAAATACACATGCATCATTAGCAAGAAACTTTGCCGGGAAATTATCAGTACCATCGATGATAACATCATAATCCCTGAAAATCTCAGTAACATTCTTGGAAGTCAACAGACAATGGTATACTTTTACATTTACATCAGGATTAAGTGACTCTATCTTCTCCTTAGCTGAAGTAACCTTCGGTTTACCAAGGTCAGGTGTATAGTGGATTATCTGGCGTTGAAGGTTGGAGAGATCCACCACATCACCATCAATTAATCCAATAGTGCCAACACCTGCTGCAGCAAGATATAATGCCGCAGGGGAGCCTAATCCGCCTGCCCCGATGATCAAAACCCTCGAATCAAGCAGCTTCTTTTGTCCCTTCCCCCCTACCTCAGGCAGTATGATATGCCGGCTATACCTTTTTATCTGTTCATCTGTGAATCCCACTCTCTTCTCCTGTCCTTACATCCTGAAATATTTTTCAATGCTGATATATCTCTCACCTGTATCAGGCAGCACAGTTACCACATTCTTTTCAGGCCCCAATGCCTTCGCCATCTTCATTGCCCCAAACACATTCGCTCCGGAGGATATGCCGACCATAAGGCCCTCCTCCCTCGCAAGCATCTTTGCAGTCTCAAAGGCATCGTCATCAGTTACAGGGATAATCTCATCTATTACAGCCCTGTTTAACACCTTTGGAATAAAACCGGCGCCAATCCCCTGTATCTTATGAGGACCGGGTGACCCGCCTGACAGAACCCTGGACGATGCCGGCTCAACTGCTATGATTCTGATACTGCTATTTTTAGCCTTAAAGACCTCTCCAACCCCTGTTATTGTTCCTCCGGTCCCGACTCCTGCTACAAACGCATCTACCTTTCCATTTAAGGCATCCCATATCTCAGGTGCAGTTGTCTTTCTGTGGATATCAGGATTCGCAGGGTTTGAGAACTGGTCAGGCATATAATATTCAGGATGTTCCTTTAATAACCTCTCGGCCTCAACTATAGAACCCTTCATCCCATCTATGG
>MHER01000005.1:0-566 GCA_001805205.1 Nitrospirae bacterium RIFCSPLOW2_12_42_9
CGCCTGCAAGAAAGTGCCCACGCTTAAATTTTTATTCGCATCCGGGTCAATGCCAAGTCCCCACTTATAGCCCAACTCCGGGGTGTGGTAGTAATACTGCGACATCCCCGCCAATATCCCTTTTATTTCGTAGGTTAATTTAGCCATTAAGTTGTTATGAAGAAATTAGGATTTATCATATCAATATCGCCATCCTCGATAGACAAATCAGTGTCTAAATCTCCGTATTCGGCTTTCATTTCCAACAATCCTTCTTGATAAAGGTTTTTGTAGAGAGCGGCCTTTTCCACATTGGGTTGCGAGGAAGTGAAGTAAATCCAAAGCGCCCGGTATAGAGGAAGTTCTTGGAACTCTTCGGGAAGCACTCCTATCTGTCCTATGGCATAGGCAACATTAGCATCCGAAATACTAACCCCGTCATAGTTCCTCTTGGTCACAAGAGTTGTAGAACTTGATACAGAATTTATCTCATACCACTCACCATCACCAGCGTTTGCGGTATTTGAATCAGTTATCCTAATCCATCTATTTGCCATCTTAGTCGTCCAAACGGTGGCTGAACCTGT
>MHER01000005.1:621-8859 GCA_001805205.1 Nitrospirae bacterium RIFCSPLOW2_12_42_9
GATTTTAACCTCCTGGTCTATGTTCCGCCGCACAGGGCGCCCCAGATCGTGCAGGATGCCGGACTCACAGGCGAAAGTGGTTGGATACCAGTTAACCGCGGGACCTTAGAGACCCGGTTCCCGGGGGTCTATGCAGTGGGAGATGTGACCGGGATCCCTCTTTCGATGGGGAAACCTCTTCCCAAGGCCGGTGTATTTGCCCATGGAGAGGCCGAGGTGGTGGCCAATAATATTGTTTATGCTATCACAGGAAAGGGGAAACCCACTGTTTTCAATGGCCATGGTGAATGTTTCATCGAGACAGGGGATGGTAAGGCAGGCTTTGGCAGCGGAGATTTCTTCGCAGAACCCGTACCTAAGGTCAAGATGCGGGGGCCGAACAGGGCCCTTCATTTCGGAAAGGTTGCCTTCGAGAAGTTCTGGCTCTTTGAATGGTTTTAATCGCATTAAGGAAAGGGGAAGACGATGTCTGACTTCACCATCATTATTAATGACCCACCCTATGGCAGTGAAAGACCTTACAATGCCCTAAGGCTCGCAAACAGCCTGATCAAGAAAGAAGATATCCTGGTGACAGTTTTCCTCATGGGGGATGCTGTCACCTGTGCCGGAAGAGGTCAGAAGACACCGGATGGGTATTATAACATTGAGCGGATGTTGAAACCTGTGGTGAGACGGGGCCGGGTACTTCTCTGCGGGACCTGCATGGACGCAAGGGGGATGAAGGAAGAAAATATAGCCGAAGGGTGTAAGAGAAGTACCCTGGATGAACTGACAGATCTGACGATCTCTTCTGATAAGGTGCTTGTTTTCTAAACCATTTAATTAAGACTTCTATTTCTTTATCCTTGCCATTACAGAGTTGACCTTGTCTTCGAGCTTGACCTTCTTATCCCTTCTGTCATCTATGGACAATGATGTCACGACCCTCTTTATACCCTTCTTAAAGGGTGTTTCGTGAAGCTTCTGTGCAAGTTTAAAAAGGTCGCCGGCTTTTCCCTCTACAATAGTCCCCATGTCAGTGAGTTTATACCTGACCTTTGACCTTTTACATACAACAACCACATCAGCTATATAATCTCCAATACTTGTTGTTGGTGTGCCGAGCGGTACAACGCTGATCTCTAAGAGCGCCATCTGTCTCACCTCCTTTTAACGTTTCATTTCTATTTGATCTTCTTAAACAAAGGTATATCCATCTGTTCCTGAAATCTCTTTGCAACACCTTCCAACAGGTGGCCAAACTCCTTCTCTTTTGTCTCAAGGTAAAATCGGTTGTATTTGTTCGGCTTTATAACAAGGGGGATACGTTCTGTTATTTTTATACCATATTGCTCGAGATCTGTTATCTTGTGGGGATTATTCGTCATTAGCCTGACAGACCTTATCTTTAAAGACCTTATTATATGAGCGGCAACACTGTACTCCCTTTCATCATCACGAAATCCGAGTGCTATATTTGCCTCTTTCGTATCAAGCCCCTCTTCCTGTAGTGCATATGCCTTGATCTTGTTGATGAACCCTATTCCACGTCCTTCCTGTCTCAGATATATCAGTATCCCCGCCTTACTTTTCCCTATTGTACTTAATGCTGATGTAAGCTGGTCATGGCAATCACACCTCAGTGAGCCAAAGACATCTCCTGTAAGACATTCTGAATGCAGCCTCACAATTACATCCTCCTGATTTATAACATTACCATGGAGGAGGGCTGCGTGCTCCTTATTGTCACGGTTGTTATAAAAGGCAACTGTCTGGAACTGTCCATGCTGGGAAGGGAGATCGGCTATAGCCACAATCCGTACGCATATCTTATCCCTGCCGATCCCATCGCATTCATGGTCTTTGTCTTCATTGATTAGATCTTTTATATCTTTCTTAGTTAAACCTCTGTTAATACCCTTTGATGATTCAATCATTGGATAAACACCTCTTTCTCTTAAAAGAATGGATTATGCTTAACCTCTTCCCCGATTGTGCTTGAAGGTCCATGTCCAGGGAATATACATATATCCTTATTCAAAGTTAATATTTTTGTCCTGACAGATTCAAGTAATTTCTTATACCCATCAATACCATAAGACCTCCCTACTGAACCTGCAAAAAGGGTATCTCCTGAGAAACAATAGTTGTCCGTAATATAACAGGTACTACCCTGGGTATGACCTGGTGTGGAAATGGCCCTGATTGTATGTCTTCCCACACTATATTCTGAGTTATCTTTAACAAGAAATAAATCCTTGCCCATCTCCTTCTCCATACCTGAAACTGATTCTCTCTCAGGCAAACCTATACCAGCACCTGTGCCCCTTTGTATCTCTCTTAATCCTCCTGTATGATCACTGTGACAATGAGTCAACAATATATATTTTAGTCTAAGCCCTCTTTCATGTAAATTATGCAAAACCTTTTTATGGCTGTTTCCTGTATCAAATGCCACAGCCTCTCCTGAGCTTTCATCAAACAAGAGGTATCCATTTACTTTATATGCCCCCATTGTCCCATCTATAATCAGGATATCAGATAATTTCCCCAAATGTAATTCCTCCGGATGCCACATCCTCATAGCAATAGAGAATAACTTAGCAGCATCAAGTCCAAGTAATTCAGCAAGCCCAATCACTTCCTCTCTGGAAGGAACATATTTGTATGACTCAATTTCTTCAAGAACCTTTAATGATATATTAACCCTCTCACTCACATCTATAGATGAAAGGCCAAGCCCTGTCCTCGCCTTCTGAATAATATCACCAAACTCATCTTCGAGTGGTTCCATGAAATTAAATAATCCCTCCTTGTCTACTTTCAATAACAAACGGTTCAGGAGTTTTGCCTGTCTTTCTTGCCACTGTAATAAACCCTGTATGAGCAACCATGCGGTGATCCGGCCTCACACTGTTTTCTTCTACATGCCACGTCCTGAGAAGTGTCTCTATTGTCTCAATCTGTATAAAAGTACCTGACATTTTTAATGCCTCAACTACCATTGAGACCTGAATTGTAGTGGGAAGATAGCAAAGGAATATCCCGCCCTGTCTCAATGACCTCTCTGCATGCGTTACTACCCTCCATGGTTCTGGCAAATCCAGTACAACCCTGTCTATCCCCTGTTCATCAATCCCTTCATAAATATCTTTATTCCTTACCAAAAGATTGTCTGCCCTTCCATGATATACATTGATATTTTCAACTGCACGTTTGATAAAATCCTCCCGGACTTCATAAGATATAATCTCCCCCTTATCACCAACAACTCTGAGTAATGCCATAGTAAGCGCGCCTGAGCCTATTCCTGCCTCAACAATCTTTGCACCTGGATATATGTCTGCAATCATAAGGATCATACCTATATCCTTGGGATAGATTACCTGTGCACCTCTCGGCATCTTTAATATATATTCAGCCAATGTGGGTCTTACCACAACAAATTTACTACCTCTTGAGAATATTACTATTGAACCATCCTCAATACCAATGATATCGTCATGGGCAATAGCCTCACCACTGAATCTGAATACCTTTCCCCTGCACAGGTTCAGCGGGTAGTGTCTCCCTTTTTTATCTATAAAATGGACCCTCTCACCATCAGATAATTTCATACTACTGCTATCATATCCCAAGAATGGGCAGATTTCAATTATACTAACAGGTCGTAACCAAACACACGTAACCACAAATAAAAAGTAACCACAAAATAAATAACCACAATAACCACAAATAAATTGACAATGATATTTTATAGTGTTATATAATATATGATAAAATCATTTTTTCATTAGGTATTCCATCCAACGTTGAAAGGAGGTCTTAACGAGAAGCAGAATATTAGAAATTCACCAGAGAAAAATTATGTATTAAATTTAGGAGGTGCTTTATGGAGTCCAAGATAGTTTGTACTTCAGAGAAGATCCTAACTCTGATAAAGGAAAGGGGTTGCGTTTCTTTTACAGAGTTAGAGAATAGTATAGATGACTCCTACAATCTGATATTTCTTGCTATTGACAAATTAGTCAGGGAAAACAAGTTGAGCCTCCAGCGAAACAGGGCTGATTATCTTATTGCTACGCCAGGTAACAGGTTTGAATCAAAAGAGATCAGAAAAGCCAGTTAGTATAACATTTCATTAAATCCTACAATATACTTGAGTTTGATAATTGTCTTTACTATCCTTGTGTGATACTATGACGATATGGATGTTCCCCGGCTGTCAAAAAATGCCTTAAAAGTCCTTGAAAAGAGATACCTCAGGAAAGATCAGGAAGGAAGAATCATTGAATCGCCTACAGATATGTTCCACCGGGTTGCCTCTAATATTTCCCGGGCTGACCTAAAATATAAAGAAAAAAAAATACTCTTGAAGACAGAGGCAATTTTTCATGGGATGCTGGAAAGGCTCGAGTTCCTGCCTAATTCCCCAACCCTTATGAATGCAGGAAAGAAACTGGGACAACTTGCTGCATGTTTTGTCATCCCGGTGGAAGATTCTTTAGATTCCATATTCGAGGCTGTTAAGATTACTGCCATGATCCACCAGACAGGTGGCGGGACAGGTTTCTCCTTTAGCAAGCTCAGGCCAAAAGATGATCCTGTCTCATCAACAGGCGGAATCGCGAGTGGACCAGTATCATTCATGAAGGTTTTTAATACAGGGACTGAGGTTATAAAACAGGGTGGGACAAGGAGAGGTGCAAATATGGGTATACTCAGGGTTGATCACCCTGATATATTAGAATTTATATGGGTAAAGGATAATCCAGAGGAGCTTGTGAATTTCAATATCTCTGTTGCGATTACAGATAATTTCATGAAGGCCCTTGATAAGGACAGCACATATCCGCTGATCAATCCGAGGACAGAAAAAACTGTAAAACGGTTACGGGCAAGAGATGTATTTAAAGAAATAACGAGGGCAGCATGGAAGAATGGTGACCCGGGTGTAATATTTATAAACAGGATAAATGAGCAGAACCCCACAAGGAAGATTGGCGAGATTGAGGCAACAAATCCATGCGGTGAACAACCACTTCATCCATATGAGGCATGTAACCTCGGCTCTGTTAACCTTACAAAGATGCTGAAAAAGATTAAAAGACGTTATGCTTTAGATTATGATAAACTCTCAAGAACGGTTTCAGAGGGGATTCATTTTCTCGACAATGTTATAGATGTAAACCATTACCCGATACCTCAGATCGAATCAATTACAAAGGCAAACAGACGCATTGGACTTGGTGTCATGGGCTTTACTGATATGCTGATAATGTTGGGGATCCCTTATAATTCTGAAGATGCTATTAAAACAGCAGAAGAGATTATGAGTTTTATCCAGTCTGTTTCCAAAGAAACATCTATGAAACTTGCAAAAGAGCGTGGTGCATTTCCGAATTTTAAAAAGAGTGTTTATTATGAGAGGAGAATGCCTCCTTTGAGGAATGCCACTACAACAACAATAGCCCCGACAGGAACCCTGAGTATAATTGCCGGTTGTTCGGGTGGGATAGAACCATTGTACGGGGTCAGTTTTGTAAGAGAAGTCCTGGACGGAGATAAACTCTATGAGGTAAATCCTTTTTTTAAACAGATGGCTTTTAAAATAGGGATTTACAATGATAGGCTTGTTTCCGCTATATCTGATTCACCATCCATTCAGAATATACCTTCCATACCAAAAGATATGAAGGAGTTATTTGTAACCGCATTTGATATACCACCTGTATGGCATGTTAAGATGCAGGCTGTTTTTCAGAAATATGTTGACAACGCGGTCTCAAAAACTATCAATCTCCCGTATAACGCTACAATACAGGACATAGAAGACGCATATATAGCCGCATACAAGCTCGGCTGCAAAGGTGTAACTGTTTTCAGGACAGGGAGTCGTAAGAAACAGGTACTAAGCTGTGCCAATGTGTTGTATTGTTAATATAAGGAGATAAACCATGCTCAGAAAACCTGCTGTTGCCGGATACTTTTACCAGTCATCAAGGGATAACCTCACAAATCAGGTAAAGAGATTTATAGATGTTGATGTGAATATTGAAAAGACAAAGGCATTGGGCATACTTGCCCCTCATGCAGGGTTTATCTACTCCGGGGCAGTTGCCGGCGCACTTTATTCAAGAATTATACTGCCGGAAAGTATTATCCTTATTGGGCCTAATCATACTGGCAGAGGTGCCTCTGTCGCTGTATTCTCTGAAGGTAAATGGGAGATGCCCAATGGTATTGTTGAAGTGGATTCTGAGCTTGCACTATCTATAATAGGGAAATCAGAGTTTGCCAAAGAAGATACTAATGCGCATACAGGTGAACACAGCCTTGAGGTCCAGATTCCCTTCATCCAGTTTTTCACAACTGATTTTAAGATCGTTCCCATCACCATGATGAATACAGATCTTGAGGTCTGTAAAGACCTTGGCCTCGCAATAGCCAGGACAATTCAGGAAACAGGAAAAGATGCCCTGATAATCGCAAGTTCAGACATGACTCATTATGAATCATCCGTATCCGCAAAGGAAAAAGACCAGAAGGCCATAGATAAGATAATTACACTTGATCCAGCCGGACTCCATTCAACAGTAAGAAAAAATAATATAACCATGTGCGGGTTTGCACCTGCAGTTTCAATGCTCTATGCAGCGATTGAACTGGGGGCATCAAAGGCTAACCTCGTGAAATACATGAACTCGGGTGATGTGAGTGGTGACTACGAACAGGTAGTCGGGTATGCAGGCATAATCATAAGTTGATAGATATCTTTGCGTTTCTCCTCAACTGATCCAGGTAATCTTCTAATCGCCTGTTAGATTCAGTCTTAAACAATATTGCCTTGATCTGTTCGGATACATCATCCAATACCTTATCACCATATTCATCTCTATGGTCATTATAATATGCCTTTATTGCATCGTCTGAAACAACAACAAAGAAATTTATCCTGAAGTCTATGAATCTTTCAACTATAATCCTGTTTTTAATCAGGTTGAGTAAATCTGTTTCTTTAAGCTCATATTCTTGCAATAACCTGTTGAATTTATCCTCCCCTGATGATTCTTTTATATCCTGAAGGACCTTTTGAATATTCTTATTATCTTGTGAGGTCTCTGTTATCTTGAATTTCTCTGCCTCTTTTAATAATAGTCTTCTGTCAATAATCTTTTGCAGTACCTCTTTGTCACTTCCACCGGTTAAATTGAAGGCCTTTTCAATCAACACAGACCAGTATGGAATAATCTCACCATCTATTACACCGGCTATATTGTTAAAAACAACAGCATATAAAATCGCCGGATAGAACAGAATAATGCAAAGTGCAATACAAATGGCCAATCTGAATCGTGAGAACATCAGGGCATTATAAAAAGAGTCACTAAAACAATCAACATAATACATTAGGTTCAAGTCTTGACACATACCATCTTAGATGTTAAGATTTCCCCACATTGAAAGTTGTAACTCTTAGAGAAATCTTACAAAAACAAGGTAAAAAGAGTGGAGATATCGTCTCAGCAAGGATAAATGGCCGTCCTGTAGACCTGAATACCCCTTTAAACAATGATTCAGCAATAGAGTGGATTACTGTATCCTCTCCGGAAGGCTTAGATATTCTCCGCCATAGCACAAGCCACCTTATGGCCCAGGCTGTAAGAGAGCTCTACCCTGACGTAAAAATAACAATAGGGCCGGCTATAGAAGATGGTTTTTATTATGACTTTGACTACAGCAGACCATTTACCCAGGATGACCTGACTAAGATAGAAAATAAGATGAAGGAAATTATTAAAAATGATATCCCTATTATCCGCATGGAGCTGCCTAGGGAAGACGCAATACGGCTCTTTGATAGTATGGGTGAGACTTACAAGGTTGAGATCATAAAGGAGATAACTGAAGAACCTGTATCTCTTTATAAACAGGGTGATTTCATTGACCTCTGCAGAGGGCCTCATCTCCCCTCTACCGGTAAGATAAGGTCATTCAAGTTATTAAATACGGCCGGTGCCTACTGGCGCGGTAATGAGAAAAACAAGATGCTTCATCGCATCTACGGTACTGCTTTCCCTACTCAGGATGATCTCGATGCTTATCTGATAAGACTCGAAGAGATAAAAAAGCGAGACCACAGAAAGCTCGGTAAGGAGCTGGACCTGTTCAGTATCCAGGATGAGATTGGTGCAGGGCTTATCTTATGGCATCCTAAGGGGGCAATAATCCGGAAAGTAATAGAGGACTTCTGGA
>MHER01000006.1 GCA_001805205.1 Nitrospirae bacterium RIFCSPLOW2_12_42_9
GAAGCGATGTCACCCTTCTGACAGCCTCAAGGATAAAAGGGCCTACTGTGATATTAGGGACGAAGTGACCGTCCATCACATCAATATGGATCCAATCAGCGCCTGCATCCTCTACCCTTTTTAACTCCTCTCCGAGCCGGGAGAAATCAGCAGAGAGTATTGAAGGTGATATCTTTTTCATGTTTTATATAAAAGCATAACCACTTTTTAAAGTCAATTGAATACCTTATTAGGGTAATGTATCATACTAATGAACATTAGCCCATTTTATGAGTACACTGGAAATAAATTGTCAGAAACATAACCTACTATAAACGTTAAGATAAATGAAGAAGGTAAAGTTGAATAAGGACTATTCGCAGGTTGATAAAAAATCATGCGCATTTGATGTATCAAGGCTCTCTGAACTCCTCACAAAGGGGCGCAAGACCCTCAAGCCATCTTATCTAAAGGATAAAGACCTCCGGGATGCATATATCCACTATTATGTCCCGGTAAACATGTATAAAATACTTGTCCCCCTTCGGGAATTAGCCATACACCCTTCAAGGATATTCGAAAAGGAAATGGTGCGGGTATTAGATTTGGGTTCAGGGCCAGGGACAGCAATCCTCGGAATCCTCGATTTCTTCTCTTCGAGGGGAAAAAGGCCATACTTAAAGTTTACAGCAGTTGACCCAATTTCCGAAAACCTCCTGGAAACAGAGAGATTATTTAAGTTATTCATAGAAAAGGGCAATGCAGATGCCTCTCTATTAACTATTAAATCTACCATAGAAAAATCTAAATCTCTCATAGAGGGGTCTTTTGATATTATCACCTTATCAAATGTATTAAGTGAGATAGCCCATCGTTATAATCAAAAGATCAGAAGAAGGATTAATCTATTGAAAACCATTATAAATAGATCACTCACTCACGATGGAAGCTGTATCATAATAGAGCCTGCACTTCGTGATACATCAAGAGAGATGCTTGAGGTAAGGGATGGACTTGTTGAAGAAGGTTTTAATATCTACTCCCCATGTCTTATGAATGAGATGTGCCCTGCACTCACCAATCCAGCAGACTGGTGCCATGAAGACATCCCCTGGGAGCCACCTGAAATTATAAAGGAGATAGACAGAATAACAGGTTTGAGGAAGGATTCCCTGAAATTCTCATACCTCATCATAAGGAAGGACTCTCTTTCCATCAGGGATATCTATGACAATAAATCTTTCAGGGGCAATAACTCTTTCAGGGTCGTCAGTGAACCGTTAATTTCAAAAGGGAAACTGGAATTCTACATATGCGGCACCGGCGGCAGAAGACTGATAGTAAGACTTGATAAAGACAGTTCCATGACAAATAAACCTTTTGAAACCCTCCGGAGAGGAGATATTGTCTCTTTCGAACATACTGCAGATGAAGGGAAAAGACTCAAATTAACAAAAGATACAACCGTAACCAAAATAGTCTCCCGTTTCATCTTGACGGGTACTACCCATTCTATCTATTGACCCTATAAATGGTTTCTGTCATAATTTTGTTCTGAACTGGCATGGCAGCATCCTTCATGAAAATGCATAGCGAGCGCAATCCCTGCAGCTTGCTGCAGGGAACTTCAAATTCTTTAAGTTTTAAGGGATAATTTCTCTTTGATTATAGGCACAGGCGTTGATATAGTTGCGGTTAACCGTATTAAAGATGCAGGGACAAAGTGGGGCAAGAGATTCCTCAACCGTATATTCACAGAAAATGAGTTAAGATATTCATTCAGCCACAAAATACCTCACATGCACCTTGCAGCCCGCTTTGCATCCAAAGAAGCAGTGATGAAGGCACTTGGTACCGGACACAATCACGGAATAGTCTGGAAGGATATAGAGGTAATAAACAAAGAGAGCGGAAAGCCGGAGATTGTCCTGCGGGGAAAGTCTATGGAGCTTGCTAAATCAATGGGCATGGTAAATATCCATATAAGTATTGCCCACGATGAATCATATGCCATTGCACAGGTAGTGCTGGAAGGAAGGTAAGTGAAAAGCAATGAGTAATGAGTATGTGAGGAGAAGAATATTGTGTATGTAGCCACTGCCCTGGAAATGCAAAATATTGACAAACGTGCCAGAGACGAATTCGGTATTCCTACCCTTCTTCTGATGGAAAACGCTGCACTTGGCATTACCAGGATTGTGGAAGATAAACTTGGTTCAGTAAAAGAAAAGAAGATTACTGTGATATCCGGAAAAGGGAACAACGGAGGTGACGGCTTAGCTGCAGCAAGACTGTTATACAATAGGGGGGCAAGGGTCTGTATATATCTTCTCTCTGAACCTGATGCAATAGCCGGTGACGCTGCAACAAACCTCAATATTGCCTTAAAGATGGGGATTGAATTACATAGCACGGGGAATTATGATCTCAGGACTATGAAGTCTGTCATAAATCACAGCCATGTAATTATAGATGCCATCCTCGGCACTGGCCTGTCATCACCCATCAAAGGAGAATATAGTGAAATTATAGAGATGATCAACCATTCACAGAGACCGGTAATTGCTGTGGATATACCAACAGGGATTAATTCAGATACCGGCGAGGTAATGGGAATAGCTGTAAAGGCCGCCGATACCATAACCTTTACCATTCCCAAGCGGGGACATCTGCTCTATCCAGGCAGTGATTATACCGGCAAACTCTATATAGTGGATATCTCCATCCCAAATGCTGCAATTGAGAAAGAATCTGTTTATGTTCATCTTCTAACTGAAGAAGATATGACTTGTCTTATACCACTGAGGCAAAAAGACTCCCATAAAGGGAGCTTTGGTCATGTACTTGTTATAGCAGGCTCCATTGGAAAAGGTGGCGCTGCTGTAATGACCTCCATATCCTGTCTCAGGGCAGGTGCCGGACTTGTTACCCTTGCAACACCGCAAAGTGTCCAGCCGATAGTAGCAGAGAAACTTACAGAGATTATGACCTCTCCCCTTCCTGAGACATATGATAAGACCATTTCCCTTTCTGCAATGGATGAAATCATGAACCTCATCCGGGACAAGGATGTCATTGCAATAGGTCCGGGACTTACCGTTCACAAGGATACTGCTGCTGTTGTAAGGAAAGTATTAAAGGAAGTGGATGTGCCGGTGGTAATTGATGCTGACGGTATAAATGCGCTTATAGATCATCTTGATATTCTAAAAGAGAGAAGAGCTGCTACAGTCCTTACTCCACACCCCGGTGAGATGGGAAGATTGATTGGCAAGAGTACAGCAGATGTACAGAAAGATCGCATAGGAACTGCCAGGGACTTTGCAATGAGTCATAATGTTTTTCTCGTACTTAAAGGGGCCAACACATTAGTAGCTGAGCCATCCGGGAAAGTATATATATCACCCACCGGTAACCCGGGGATGGCAACTGCAGGCACAGGAGATGCACTGACAGGCATCCTTGCAGGGCTTACAGCACAGATGAATGATATCTCTGCGGGAGTAAAACTCAGTGTATATCTGCATGGCCTTGCAGGAGATATTGCTGCAAAAGAGGTAGGATTGATAAGCATGATAGCCGGAGACCTCATTGACAGGATACCGGCTGCAATCAGACTTATGAGCAGGCAGACCATTTAATAATCAAGAAAGGAACTTTCAAGTGAAGGCAAAAGATATAATGACCAGGGAAGTTGTAACTGTAACAAAGGATATTACTGTTGAAGGTCTTGCACGCCTTTTCATAAGGCACGATATCAGCGGTGCCCCGGTGGTTGATGAAGAAGGTAAGCTCATTGGTATAGTTACTGAGAATGACCTGATAAAAATGGAACAGAGGCTCCACATACCTACTGTTATCAATATTTTTGATGCAGTAATATACCTTGGAAGCTCAAAGAAGTTTGAGGAAGATTTAAAGAGGATGGCAGCAACAAAGGTTGAGGATATTTATAAAAAGGATGTGGTCATAATTAATGAGAATTCAAGTATCGAAAATATAGCAACTATAATGAGTGAAAAAAACGTTCATCACCTCCCTGTTGTTAAAAAGGATAAGATTGTTGGTATTGTGGGAAAGAAAGATATAGTGAAGGCAATAGCAAAGGCAAAGAAATAATCAATCTTAATTTAAATAAATAATTTGGGCTATAATATTAATGTTAAAACGAGAGGTGTTAAAGAAACTATTTCTCTGGGAAGGGCAGTGGGAAGACATCTGTCACCAGGGGATGTTATCTGTCTAAGTGGTGAACTCGGTACAGGTAAAACCTGCTTTGTCAAAGGATTAGCAGAAGGGCTTGGCATAAAGGCAAAAAATGTAACAAGCCCAACCTTTATAATCATAAGAGAGTATAAAGGGAAAATACCCCTGTATCATATAGACCTGTATAGAATAGGATTTGTGGAAGATATCAGGGACATTGGTATGGAAGAGGTAATATATGGACAAGGGGTAACGGCAATTGAATGGGCTGAAAAGATAAGTGACAAACTCCCTGATGAGAGGATTGAGATAGCCTTGAAATATGTTGATGAGAAGACCAGGTCAATAGAAATGAGTGCATTCGGGCCGCATCATTCAGAAATATTAAAGAAGACAATGAAGGAAATTCATCTATGAACATAAAAGAAGACCTTTTGAATATACTCAAGGATACCAGGGAATACCTCCTGTATCTCAAAGAAACCGCTGTTGAGGAACTTCCTGCCATGAATGGAGAAACAAAACAAACATTTTCCGGCCAAGTAGTATATAAGGCAGAAGATAAGGCACAGAAACTAAATAACCTCCTTGCAGAGATAGGCGATTGCAGAAGGTGTAAGTTATGGATTGGAAGGACTAACATCGTATTCGGCAGTGGTAATCCATGCACAAGGCTCATGTTTGTTGGGGAAGGTCCTGGTGAGGAAGAAGATATTCAAGGTAAACCCTTTGTAGGCAAGGCCGGTGCATTGCTTACAAATATAATTGAGGCAATGGGAATAACCCGTGACGATGTCTATATTGCAAATGTTATTAAATGCAGGCCTCCTAAAAACAGAAACCCTGAAGAAGACGAGATATCAGCATGCAGGCCGTTTCTTGAAGGACAGATCGAAATAATCAGGCCGCAGATTATCTGCACCCTAGGGACATTTGCCACGCAAACATTACTTGACACAAAATCCCGCATAAGTGAACTGAGGGGAAAGAAGCATGAAAAGAATGGCTGCATAATCGTACCCACATTTCATCCGGCCTATCTCCTGAGAAACCCGCAGGACAAACGGCTTGTATGGGAAGATATCAAGATGATAATGAAAGAGCTTGGATTAAAGGAGAAGACCAAAAAGAAGGAGATAACTAAATGAGGATAACTAAATGAAGCAGCTCTGGGCGCCGTGGCGTTTGCAATATATCCTTGAAGGCAGTTCTGATGAATGTATTTTCTGCATCAAGCCGGCAGAAGAAAAAGACAGGGAAAATCTCATACTCTACAGAGGAAAACATGTCTTCACTATCATGAATCTGTTCCCATACACTAATGGCCACCTGATGATAGTCCCTTATCAACACGCAGAGGATCTTAATGGTTTAAATGAGGAGGTACTGCTTGAGCTTATGACACAAACAAAAATGACAGTGGCCATACTTAAGCAGGTATTTTCTCCCCAGGGATTTAATATAGGAATAAACCTCGGAAAGACCGCAGGTGCCGGAATCGACGAACACCTTCATATACACATTGTACCCCGATGGGTGGGAGATACCAATTTTATGCCGGTCATAGCAGACCTGAAGGTTATTCCACAGCATATCCGGGCTACATATGACCTGCTAATCCCCTTTTTTAAAGAGTCTGAAGGAGGAGGAAGAATATGATACGTGTCATCTTTTCAATCATAGTGATAATAGGAGTTCTCATCCTTGCAATGGCCAATAAGGAATCTATACAGATCAATTATCTCTTCGGGGTTACACCACCACTCCCCTTATACCTGATTCTGATTACAACCTTTGTTATTGGCGGCGTTGTATTCACCATAATATTATTACCTGCATGGATAAAAGATAAGTTGGAGATCAGAAAACTGCAGCGCACATTACAGAAATTAGAAACTCAAAAGTCTGAGACATAAAAGAAATGGCAGACGCAGATCATCTAACACCTCTTCTGCAGCAATACCTCAACATAAAAAAGGGATATAAGGATGCAATCCTCTTTTTCAGGATGGGGGATTTCTATGAGATGTTCTATGAAGATGCTGTAGTTGCATCAAAGATACTCGAGATAGCCCTTACAACAAGGGATAAACGGCTGAATGATCCTGTCCCAATGTGCGGAATCCCTTATCATGCTGTCAATTCCTATATCCCGAAACTGATAAGAGAAGGATACAAGGTTGCAATATGTGAGCAGGTAGAAGACCCTGCACTCGCAAAGGGTATAGTGAGACGTGAAGTAATCCGGATTATCACACCCGGCACTGTACTCGACGGAAACCTGCTTGATTCAAAGGAGAACAACTTCATTATCTCTTTATATCCTGATAAAAAATCCACAGGCTTTGCATTTGTAGATGTCTCTACTGGGGATTTCTATATGGGGGAATTGAAAGGAGAGATTGCAGGAAATCCGCAATATCAAGCTGATGATTTGATTGCACGTATAGCTCCCAAGGAGATTCTTTTTCCGGCAGATATCAGCAATAAGTTAATTTCAAAAGATTCCGGATACCAGAAATTCTATATCAACCTCTACCCTGCTGAAATGTTTGAATATGAGAATGCATTCAGAATATTACACGAACAGATCAAGGAAGATTCTTCCCATCTTTCAGAGATAGATACAAATGGACCTTCTGTTAATGCAGCAGGTGCACTTCTTGCTTATATCACAGATACCCAGAAGACATCGTTACAGAATATCACTAATGTTAAGGTCTACAGAAACGAGTTGTATATGGCAATCAATGAGACTGCACAACGGACACTTGATCTGGTGAAGCCTTCTCAATCAGGCCAGAAGAAGGGTACATTATTCCATCTGCTTGACAGGACTGCTACAGCAATGGGCGGAAGGCTGTTAAAACTATGGATATTACATCCACTGTTAAACATTTCAGATATAAATATACGGCAGGAAGCTGTTGAAGAGCTAAAGGAGGCTTACACCCAGAGGTGCAAATTAAGGGAACTGTTAGGCAGCATACAGGACATGGAACGAATTATAAGCAGGATAACCTTCAAGGTGGCGAATGCACGCGACTTCATAGCGCTCAATCAATGCCTTAAAGTAATCCCGGAGATAAAGTCCCTCATATCAAACTGCTCTGCCCTTCTTGTCAGGGATGTAAGCGGTATGTCTGATGATTTCAAGGACCTCGGGGATTTTATCTCACGGGCCATAATCGAATCACCACCCTTAGCCATAACAGAAGGCGGGATAATAAAAGATGGTTACAGCAAAGACCTTGATGATCTCAGGCAGATAAGCCGCGAGGGTAAAGGATTCATTGCAAGGCTTGAGGCAAAGGAACGACAGCGTTCCGGCATAGACTCACTTAAAGTACGCTATAACAGGGTATTCGGATACTACATAGAGGTGACAAAGGCGAATCTTAAGAATGTACCGCCTGATTATATCCGGAAACAGACACTGGTAAATGCAGAACGATTCATTACACCTGAGCTAAAAGATTATGAAAGCAAGGTGCTTGGTGCAGAAGAGAGGATAAAGGGTCTTGAATACAAACTCTTTGAGGAGATCAGAGAGGTTGCTGCACATGAGGTTGATAAAATACAGAAAAGTGCAAAGGCTATTGCACTAATAGACGTAATATCCACATTGGCAGAGATTGCACACCTCAATCACTATGTAAGGCCTGTTGTTGACAACAGTCATAGTATTAATATCAGGGAAGGCCGTCACCCTGTAATCGAACAGATGGATCTGGGTGAGAGATTCGTACCGAATGATATAGATATGGATTGTGAGCGGAATCAACTCATGATCCTCACAGGACCCAATATGGCCGGTAAATCTACTTATATGCGGCAGGCTGCCCTTATTGTATTAATGGCACAGATTGGAAGCTTTGTACCTGCCAGAGAGGCATCCATCGGTGTTGTTGACAGGATATTCACGCGTATAGGCGCCTCTGATAACATTGCCGAGGGGCGAAGCACATTCATGGTGGAGATGGAAGAGACAGCAAATATCCTGCGAAACGCAACATCAAGGAGTCTTATACTCCTCGATGAGATTGGACGCGGGACAAGCACATTTGATGGTATAAGCATAGCATGGTCCTGTGCAGAATATATAAACAGGCATATAAAGGCAAAGACCCTCTTTGCTACCCATTATCACGAGCTGACAGAACTCGCCCTGACTAATGAGGGTATATTCAATGCCCATATGGTAGTGCGGGAGTGGAATGATGAGGTGATATTCCTCAGAAAGGTAATGCCTGGAATGGCTGATAAAAGCTATGGTATCCAGGTAGCAAGGCTCGCAGGCCTTCCTCCTGAAGTAATAATCAGATCAAAAGAGGTCCTTGCCAACCTTGAGGAAGAGGAACTTGATGCTAATGGTATGCCAAAACTGGCTCATACTGCTAAAGAAGATAGGAGAATTACCACACAAATAGACCTGTTCAGCCATGTGAACGATTCACACCCCATATTAGATGAGATCAGGGAGCTGGACCTCATGAATATCACCCC
>MHER01000007.1 GCA_001805205.1 Nitrospirae bacterium RIFCSPLOW2_12_42_9
AAGAATTCCTATATCAACATCTGAGAGTGGTTCCTCTGTTTTATCTTTTTCCTTATCTTGTATCTTATAAATACGATCGAATATCTCATCTGACCTGCTTCCGAAAACATATAGCGCTTCAATACCATATTTTTTACAGATAGCTTTAATGGCTTCAGAAAGACAAACATTGTGCAACAAACCCTTAATCTCCTTCATAGTTTATATATCCTAACAAAACATATTTTATAGCATTGATTTATGAAATTGCAATAAAAAACCCTCTTCTAATCCGGCAATTGACAACACCATCCTTCCTGTTATTAAATATAATAACATGGATATATAACAAGTATTTACTACAAAATATACCCGGGGAGAAGATTAAAGGTTTATCTTAAAAAGGGACAAAGGTAATATTTATGGATAAAGAGTGGTTAAAAGTGTTTTCATGGAATGCAATCGAGACCGTACTTCTCGATATGGACGGTACACTGCTTGATAAATATTTCGATGACTATTTCTGGGAACACCTCATGCCAGAGGAGTATGCGAAGAAGTATAACCTCAATATAAGTGAGGCAAAACAACAGCTTCTGTCACGATATAAGCAGGAAGAGGGAAAACTTACATGGACAGATCTGGACTACTGGTCAAAGGAATTTGATATAGACATACCTGCCCTGAAAGAGCAGGTAAACCACCTTATCGCAGTTCATCCAAATGTGGAGGACTTCCTGCAGTTTCTCCGTAAGGAAAACAAAGGAATATACCTTGTTACAAACGCCCATTATAAAACCCTTGATATAAAACTCAAAAAGACAGAGATAGGTAAATACTTTGATTCAGTAATATGTGCATTTGATATCGGCCTTCCGAAAGAAGAAAGCGCCTTCTGGGGAAAACTTGCAGGATTGCTTAATTTCAGGAAAGAAAACACAATGTTAATAGACGATAATGAAGATGTGCTGCTCTCTGCAAGAGATTACGGGATTAAATATCTTATTTTAAAGGCAAGACCAAGCTCCAGAGGCGGGATCAGAACATCAGAACACTTCCCTGCTATATCCTACTTTAAAGAGCTTTTTAACAAAAATTGACTTTCCCTTTCCTGAAAGGTAAGCTAAAAACATAAACAAGGGTGAGGTAATTATGATAGTTGAGATATCACTCGCAGTAATAGCAGCATGTTTTGTCCTGATCGTCATCCGATTGTATTCACTTAGCATCCGGATAGAAGAGGCTATCAGACGTTTCGAAGAACTTCTTTCACGATTGGAGAATGATATCAGGCCAATACTGTACGATGTAAAATATATAATTAGTGATATAAAAGGGATTACTGAGATTGCAAAAGAGGGTTCTAAGAAGATAGACCATTTAATTGAGGCAGTTATGGGGCCATTTCAGACCCTCAGTATATTTTTAAAGGCTGTCAGGGCAGGATTTAATGCATTTTTCAGGAAAGAAAGGGGGTAGATGAACATGTCATGCGATCACAGACGGGGTGAAAGCTTAATATTTTTTATTATAGGCGGTCTTATCGGAGCCGGTATTGCCTTGCTTTACGCCCCTAAGTCAGGGAAGGAGACAAGAGAGGACATCAAGAGAATTGCCAAAAAGGGGGTAGAGCATATAAGGGAAGAAAAAGAGGTAGTCCAACAGAAGCTTTCTGACCTGATGCATCAGATCAGCAGCAAGACAGAAGAACTCGTACATGGTGGCGTACAGATGGCTGAGGATAAAAAGCGCGAACTACTTGCAGCCATACAGGCAGCTAAAAAGGCATATGATGAAGAGAGGCGTAAACTGGAAGAGGAGAGGGGAGGCTAATAAACAGGTATCTCTCTTTCTTCATTTTTTCTTCACTCGGGCTAGTTCGGTGAGATAATCAAGCAGCGGTCTAAAGAGGTCAGGGACTGCTGACTCATCCATTTTAATGGTCTTAACACGGCCCTCCGCCTCAGCCATTATTTCGTATTGGAACCGGTCAACCTCCTGCATGGTTGATGTGAATGACTGCGGCTGGTCAAAAAAAGAGATGGCATCTATGAGTTTATGCAGACGTTTGGAATCCGCTTCCGAAAGCCCCACCGTATCCAATGTTACTGAAAGAGAAATGGCTGCCAGGCCTCCGGTTCGCTTAAAGCATACCTTCATAAAGGACCTCAGTACCTATATCTTCAGACCAACCTCAGCCCATCCATCTTTAACTGCCTTCTGCTCAAGACTCCCGGCTCCGTAAAGCTCACCTGCCACTGCCATCATCAAGCCGGCGGTATCCTCAAAATTAGATCGTGGTCTCAGTTTATCCCTAAGGGCAACATACCATATCTGCCCGGCCTTATCCCATGCATGACCTCCCAGTCGAACAGCGGTTTCGTAGAAGGCCCGGTTGGGAATCCCAGAGTTGATGTGGACACCACCATTATCTTCCCTGGTCTTCACATAATCCTTCATATGGCCCGGCTGCGGGTCCCTGCCGAGAACCGGGTCATCATATGCAGTCCCTGGTTCCTTCATAGAGCGAAGCCCTTTGCCATTGACGTTCTTTGTAAAAAGCCTCTCCCCGATCAGCCAGTTCGCATCCTTTGCCTCCTGACCCCGCCTGTACTGTTTTACAAGAGAACCAAATACATCAGATAAGGACTCGTTCATCGCCCCGGCCTGGTCCTGATACTCAAGCCCTGCTTCATACTGGGTTACACCATGGGTTAGCTCATGTGCTATCACATCAATTGCTATTGTAAAGCGATTGAACAACTCACCATCCCCGTCTCCGTAGACCATCTGCTGACCATTCCAGAAGGCGTTATCATAGTCTTTACCATAGTGGACAGTAGAATCAAGGCGCATCCCCCTGTCGTCGATAGAGTTCCGGGCAAAGACCTTTTTAAACAGGTCGTATGTAATACCTGCACCTGCATACGCCTCATTGACTGTCCGATCCCTGCTTTTTGGAGATCCCTCTGATCTAACGAGACGTCCCGGCAGGTTATAAACATTACCTGCATCATACACGGTGCGCCTTCTGGTGCCGGTTGCCGTACTTCCAATTGATGAGATCATCGTGAGGGCGAGACGCTGCCCACGGATCTGCTCGGACATGGTCAGGGACTCCCAGGCACACTGCTGCTGCTTAGCATTCCCCTGCCTTGCAATCTCCTTTAACATATGCGGGGGGATAATAAAACAGATTCCGTATGTCATCTGAGTGTGATTCATACCATTAAGCGGTGAAATCAGAAATACTTGTAGATTCAGTCCGTTGTGTATGGGTGTGTACTATTTTTAGCTCATCCCCATTTTTAATCGGTTCATAAAAGCCAGGATTGTAAGTTGGAACCAAACATTTCATTTTTTCAAGAAGGTCCATCTTGTCATTACCCAAGGCGCTTATCTGTAATCCTATCAGTTGGTCAAAGAACTTCGCTGAATCATTATTGTGGACAATGGAGATTGCCTTAAATATCTTCCTGTGAGGGGTTTCCTTAATCTTTTCATCCTCTTCAAAGAGTTCTTCATACAGCTTTTCACCAGGCCTGAGGCCTGTGAAGGCAATCTTTATATCCTTATCAGGAGTTAGCCCTGATAGGGTGATCAGGTTTTTTGCCAGGTCTACAATTTTGATAGGCTCACCCATGTCCAATACAAAAACTTCTCCACCCTTGCCCATATATGCAGCCTGCAGCACTAACTGCACTGCCTCAGGGATGGTCATAAAATAACGCTGCATATCAGGGTGTGTGACTGTAATAGGCCCTCCTTTCAGAATCTGATCCTTAAACAATGGGACTACACTGCCATTACTATCCAGCACATTACCGAATCGTACTACCATAAATTTTGTTTTACTAACCATATTTATATGTCTGACAATCATCTCGGCAATCCGCTTTGAAACACCCATGATACTGGTGGGATTAACGGCTTTATCCGTTGAGATCTGAACAAATGACTCAACATTAAACTGGTTAGAAAGCTCCACCAGGTTCCATGTCCCCACAACATTATTTTTCACACTCTCCACCACATTGTCTTCCATCAGTGGTACATGCTTGTATGCTGCGGCATGGAATATAATCTGTGGGCTGTATTTCCGGAACTTCAGTGATAGCCTGTTCATATCACAAATGTCCCCAATAATAACGCTGAAGAAATCTCTTGAATGTTTTTCACTCAGCTCCCTGTCAATCAAATAGAGACCATTTTCATTACGGTCATATAAGATTAGTTGTCTTGGATTGTGCTGCATGATCTGCCTGCAGAGCTCAGATCCTATAGACCCGGCGGCCCCGGTAACCAGCACCCTTTTGCCGCATACAAGGTCTTTCAGGTTTTCAATATCTACATGTACAGGCTCTCTGAACAGTAGATCCTCTACAGATATATCCCGAATCTGACTGATGGAGACCTGTCCATATATAACATCTTTAAGACTTGGAAGGGTCTTAAGGGTAATCTCAAACTTCTTGCACTCGTTCATAATAGTCCTCATCTGTGAGGGTTTGGCAGACGGGATAGCGATAATAATCTCAACAGGAGTATATTTCTTTATAAGCCGTTCGAGGTCTTTCCCTGAGCCAAGTACAGGGACTGAATGAATCTTAAGTCCTTTTTTCCTTTCATCATCATCAATAAAACCAACCGGGTGATAATTGTATTTCGGGTTTTTAAGCATGTCACGAAGTAATAATTCACCTGCATCACCTGCCCCATAAATAAAGACCCCTTTTTTATCAAAGAGATTAATCCTGTTTCTTTCTCTTAGTAATCTTGTAAACATCCTTGTGCCGCCCATTAACATTATTAAAAAAATGCAGTCCATTATCAGGATTGATCTTGGATATGTGTTTAATCCCATAACAGGATATATTATTAACCCAATAATAACAGAACTTAAAACAACCCCTTTTATAATATGATACAGGTCTGAAATACTTACATACCGCCAAAGTCCTGCATTTATTTCATAAAAGTAAAAGATCCCGATACGGACTATGACAATAAAAGGCATAGTAGTTTTGATCATACCAACATATTCTGGTGGAACCCTCCACTCAAAGCGTAGAAAGAATGCAAGTAAATTAGCTGCTACAATAAGGAAAAGATTCACAAAGAGCACCACAATCTTGCGATACTTCATGACATAATCTGTGAGCATAGATGAATCTCCTTTTTAGTTTGATCTTTATAGCTTTGTTGTGGTCACTATGATGAGTCTACCTTTCATCCCTTAACTACAAGAGATGAAAGGCAACTGAATGAATACAGCCAATTATTGCCCCACCGCTTCTTTTAATTCACACAAGTTATTGTGTATATCATAAAAAGGGAAAAAAGAAAAGAATATATTTTTCTGGGGGTCATTTGTACTCTATCCCTTTCAAATAGAGAGTCGAAATTGAGATAATATTTTCTGTCACCGGGAATATTATCAAGAAAAGTCGTGATTGATGTTGTCTTACCTGCCTGCCTTGGTCCGATTATTACCGTGATTAACGGACTGTTAAGAGACTTTTCGAGATATGGATCATAGATTCTTTCCTTGCACACTCAAGCGTCATAGCACGGATCTCAGACTGGGCAATGAGAGATGATTTTTTGCTTAGAGATAGAGACATGGGAGTATATTATTCAGCGAGAGTATACCATGTTAAGGTACTGAATTCGGTTGTGATAGGAATGCCGGGTCCATTAAAGAATATCCGTATGGCCTATGTAGCTATAAGCTCCCGCACATGGGTAATGTCCTTATTGCTTACCGTACGAACATAAGAGGCAGGTAAGGTTACTACAGCAACTGTTGTACCATCAAGTGTCATAAACTCAACTTCAAACGCTTCACCCTGACGATATACATGAACCACTGTACCTACATCACCCGCCTTCAGTCCTTCATCCGTGACATCTTTCAGTAAAACTACACGGTCATGTTCCTTTATTGTAATGATGCTGCCATTACCTCCCATTGTTCTACTTTGAATCCATACTTGGCAAAGAATGCTGCCTTAGCCCGACCATCAGGATGAGACTCAGATAACAAATATTCAATAATCTTCTCACGGTTAATCCGTGCTTCTTCCGCATTCGGTAAAAACTTTATACTCATTTTAGCAGATTTTGCTCAATATCATAACTGCATTTTAATTATATGCTTAAATATGTATTTGTTCAATGCAATTTTGGCTTCAATAGGGTATTCACATTATAGCCATGGTAGGGATCAAACAGGATCACCTCATCCACTGGATTCAGCAAGGCAATACAGGCACAGTAAAACGAGCCGGTAGAACCAGAGCTAACGATTACCTCTGTATCAGGATCTACCTGGAGACCGTTGTAGTCAGCCATCTTCCGTGCAATGGCCTCACCCAGGATGGCAAGCCCATCAAAACGCGTATAGGTGTTAAACCCCGCATCCATCCCCTTCAGAACACCCTGACGAACAGGGAGTGGAACCTCTGTATCGCATACACCCTGTGCAAGGTTAATGCCGTCGATCCTCGCACACTCAAGCGTCATGGCACAGACTCGGACTGGGCTATCAGGGAGGCCCTTTTGCTTAATGAAAGTGACATGGAAGTAAATTATTCTGCGATAGCATACCATATTATCTTACTGAACTCATAGAAAAATGTCCTGCTGTCTGCCCTGTGTTTCCACCACTCATCAGGGTGAAACTGGGAACTGTATGCCGGTGAGATATAGACGCGGATATCCCTATCTCTCCATTCCTTTTCGTAAACCCTCCTTCCATAACTGAAGCGCATGAAGAAGCCGCTCATCCTTAGGATAGTCACCATCTAATACAATAATAGCGTCTGATTTTTCTAATGGGTCAGATACCACCATGAGGTGGCCGAGGGCACTGAGATATAACTTGTACTATTTTTGTACCACTTGACTGTTTCATGAATCCCTTCTTCCATTGTAAATAGCGGTTTCCATCAGAGGATTTTCCTGACCTTGCTGCTGTCTATGCAAAGAGAGCCTGTGAGGCGCTCTATCTCAGCCCCTTTCCCCCTTCACAAGCCACACAAACTCATCCCGCGTCAGTTCGGCTGATCTTATTTTTTACAATAATCTCGATGGCAAAGCTTAGGAAATCTCTTAGAGCCAATGCTGGGTCTTCAGGAATATGGCTTGGAACAACCACATCTTCTGAGCCATTATGAAAATGTCTCGGGAAGGTGGCTAACTTTGCCCATTTCTGGTGCGGTGCATTATCGTGGCGAAAGATTCCGCCTTTTGAATAACTCCGGTCCCAATGATAGGAGTACTTCCCCTTTGGCGAATAATAAATATCTATAAGGCTTCCATCACATAGATTAAGGCGCAATTTCCATGGTTCATTGCTCTGAGAATATAACACCTCACCAGAGACAACAATGGTAATAAATTCTGTAGTTGCTATCTTAAGAAGACTCTTGTATAGACTTGATATCTCCATCAATGAGGGCAATGCCTGCCTCCAGATTTTCGAGTAAAATTACATCTTCCCATGTGGGGTGTTCTGGAATCTCGCCGGTTTTTATTTTTATTTCCAGATCCTCGGCTGAACTTACTCTATAACGGGAAAGTATTTCTATACGTTCCAACATAATCTTCTTTTTTTTCTCCCTTAAGAAGGCCAACAAACCTGACACCTTGAGTTCTTCAACGCTGACTCCGGTATCTTCAGCGACCTTTTTGATAACCTCTTCAGTAATAGGCATCTCTTACCTCCCTTTTCTAAATGGCAAGCTTTTCCTGGTCGTTTATCTTAGTAACAAGTACTTTAACAAGCTTACCTGAAATTATCAAGTTTAGCCGGATGGTCTGATCTTTCCACTCTCCAAACTGTTTCACGAATCCCTTCTCCCATAGTGAAGAGCGGCTTCCATCCGAGGACTTCCCTGATCTTGCTGCTATCTATGCAGAGAGAGCATGTCAGACGCTCTATTTCAGCACCCTTACCGGGAAACCCGCCCAATGACCTTGAATAAAGAAGACGGGTAGGGGATCAGTCCCCTCAGGGATATAGCGGCCTGTCAGGTGTGTAGCAAGTTCTCTGCATAGAAGTCGTGAGTTTGAGCCGGTGATTACGAGATTGAAGCCCTTGCGATGAAGCCTGTTTAAGAAGAGTTCCCAATTATGGAGGTTTTGTATCTCATCAAAGAGTATACATTTCGTCTCGTTCTGCCTTATGATCTAACACTATGTCTTTCATCTTCAGTTTGGCAATAATCCAAATATACTGCACAAAATGCATGTTATTTATGCAGTATAGTTAATTATACTGCCACATCGGCTGTATATTACAAGGAGTTTTGCCAGCAATTCTCGGTGAATTTAATTTGTATCATATACAGGGCATTTCAGGTATAACTTAAAAAAACTTTTCGCACAATTTTTTAGTCTTTGTGAC
>MHER01000008.1:0-504 GCA_001805205.1 Nitrospirae bacterium RIFCSPLOW2_12_42_9
CCGCTCTAAACGTGTCCGCCGCGGCAAGAACAACACTCAGCCCGTTCTGCTGCAAATAATGAGTGAACTTCGCTATGCTTGTAGTCTTACCGCTTCCATTGATACCAATGAAACAAATGATGAACGGCTTCTTCTCTTTAATTTTTGACAGGACATCTATGCTTGGAACAGTGAAAAGACTTTCAATACTTCCGTGCAAAGAAGAAGCTATAACTTCCTCAACTTTACCCCTTGGCACAAGCTTGTCCACAATGCTTGATTTGAGGTCGGTCTTTATTTTTTCTATTACTTCCACCGCAACATTATTCTCAAGCAACGCAAGCTCCAAATCCCAGAACAATTCATCGAACGCCTCGGCAGAAACCTTCTTAGTCGTGATTTTCTCAGTCATACGGGAGAAAAAACCCTTTGACTCTTCAACTTTTGAAGGCTCAACGACAGTCTTTGGCGCCTCTGCTTTTGGTTTAGCTGGAGCTTTCACAACAGGCTCTGGCTGTTCAACCT
>MHER01000008.1:685-7224 GCA_001805205.1 Nitrospirae bacterium RIFCSPLOW2_12_42_9
TGTCTGCATCCCATACTGTGAGGCACCGGATGCTATCACATCATGCACCCTCCTTGTCTTGTCAGAATCCATTATGTACTCCCGGATTGTTGCAGTAGATATCAATACCTCAACTGCCGCCACCCTCCCTTTGCCATCAGCCCGCGGGACAAGCCTCAGTGATACAACACCTTTAATAACAGAGGCAAGTTGTGTCCTGATCTGTTTCTGCTGATAGGGCGGGAAAATGGTGATTATCCTGTTAATCGTTTCAGCAGCATCCACAGTATGCAGGGTGCTCATGACCAGATGACCTGTCTCGGCAGCAACAAGTGCTGTTGAGATGGTCTCAAAATCACGCATCTCGCCAACCAGGATTACATCAGGATCCTGACGAAGCGCACTCCTCAGGGAATTTGCAAATGTATCAGCATCATTCCCGATCTCCCTCTGATTTATAAGGCTCTTCTTATCCTTATAAAGAAATTCAATAGGGTCCTCGATGGTCATGATATGCATGGACTTGTGTATATTAATATGCTCTATCATTGCTGCAAGGGTGGTAGACTTTCCGCTTCCCGTTGTACCTGTAACCAGTATCAATCCCCTCGGCTCTATTGCAAGCTTCTCCAATATCTTTGGAAGACCAAGCTCCTCTATTGTTAATATCTTCATGGGAATAACACGGAAGACCATCCCTATGGTCCCCCTTTGCTGGAACACATTAACCCTGAAACGCCCCAGGCCTGTCATGCCATAAGAAAGGTCAACCTCCTTTTTCTCTAAATAACGTTTCTTCTGTGCATCATTCATAATAGCGTTCACTATGGAGACAGCATCCTCCTGTGATAACTTCCCTTTTTGCTCCATAGGCATAAGCTCGCCATTTATCCTTATTATTGGGTATGTACCTACTTTTAAATGGAGATCTGATGCACTCTTTCCAACTGCCACAGTAAGGAGTTCATTTATTTCCATATAATCCTCCCTGGAATTTACAGCGTCAAATTATACTACTTCTATAACATATCAAAGGTTTTTCTTCTCCGGAGGTCTTGCCTCTGTCTTTTGCAGTCCACAGACCTCTTTAATATTTAACTCCATATCTTTCGCCAATCCGGTATTTTCCTTTAATAACTGTCGTGCATTCTCTCTCCCCTGACCTATCCTCTCACCTTTGTATGCATACCATGAACCGCTCTTCTCTATGATACCTTTCTCAACACCAAGGTCTATTAATTCACCCACCTTTGATATCCCTTCGTCAAACATTATATCGAATTCAGCCTGTTTGAAGGGTGGTGCAAGTTTATTCTTAACCACCTTTACCCGCACCCTGCTGCCTGTAATTTCCTGCCCCTCTTTAATCGATTCTATCTTCCTTATATCAAGTCTTATCGACGAGTAGAACTTCAGTGCATTACCCCCTGTAGTTGTCTCAGGGTTCCCGAACATTACACCCAGTTTCATCCTTATCTGGTTGATAAATATTACAGTAGTAAGGGATTTACTTATCGCGGCTGTCAGTTTTCTCAATGCCTGGGACATGAGCCTCGCCTGAAGCCCCATGTGGGCATCCCCCATCTCACCTTCTATCTCAGCCCTCGGCACAAGTGCAGCCACAGAATCGATGACGATTATATCTATTGCCCCGCTCCTCACGAGTGTCTCTGCAATCTCAAGGGCCTGCTCCCCTGTATCCGGCTGTGATATCAGGAGGTCATCTGTATTTACACCGAGTTTCCGGGCATAACTAACATCAAGCGCATGTTCCGCATCTATGAAGGCCGCCACCCCGCCGTTCTTCTGGGCCTCTCCAATGGTATGCAGTGTGAGAGTGGTCTTGCCGGAAGACTCAGGCCCGAATATCTCGGTCACCCTTCCCCTTGGAATCCCTCCCACACCGAGTGCTATATCGAGCCCTAAAGACCCTGTAGATATTGCAGGGACATCTGCCGGACCCTTATCTGTACCCAATCTCATGATCGCACCTTTCCCAAACTGCTTTTCAATCTGTGAAAGGGCAAGCTCCAATGCCTTTATCCTCTGTTCTTTCTCCCCCATGTCTAATCTCCTTTTATTTAATGTTGATGACGGCTTCGTAAAAAGTCCATCTGCTGCGTTGCGCTGCATCCTTCGTCATTGCGGCGTAGCTATTAGTACGCCTCATTCCTCAGAATTTGCGCGCCTTCGGGTACCCACTTTTGTGGGTGATGGAGCTTTTTTCAAAGCCGCCCACTTTCGGTACTTTTTACGATTCCATCAATTCCACTGATATTAATTCCGTATATATAGCCCCTGCGGGTCTTAATTCGCTTTGCATAAGATGGATATTCGTAACTTCAAATCCGTCCAGATCTATCGCCTTCTCTTCATCAACCAGATTAAGCAATCTCTCAATATTTTTTGGGGAGCGTATTCGTCCCAATGTTATATGCGGAGTAAATCCCCTCTTTTCCGCAGCAAATCCGAGTTTCTCAAGCTCCTTCTCAACGTTTCGCTGCAGCTCAATCATGTTGTTGCCATCTTCTTTTAAGCCTATCCAAATCACGCGGGGTCTTCTGATATCAGGAAATGTACCAATCCCTGAGATATCAAGCGAAAAAGGTTTTATGCCAATTATTGACAGACCCAAAGCAGTTCCGATCTCCTTAAGCCTTTCCTCCTCAACCTCACCCAGGAATTTGAGTGTAAGATGCATACCCTCTGGTCTTGTCCATGAGACATCAGCGCCGGCTTTCTTCAGCCTCTCCTGAATGGCCGTCATACCTTTCTTTATCCCATCTGGTATTGATATTGAGATAAAACACCGCATATAAATTGCTTTACTTTTCCAAATATTCTCTAATCATCTCCAGGGCAGCTTCAGATGTCTTTAATTTAATTTCCTCCCTGTCACCTGTAAACCTGAATTCCTTACATTCTACACAAGATTGAGTTGACAATGCAATATATACAAGCCCTGCTGGTTTGGCTGCTGTCCCTCCGGTTGGACCCGCAATCCCTGTCACTCCAACTCCTATCTCTGTCTTCCTAAACCTTCTAACACCCTCAGCCATTGCCTTTGCTGTCTGACTGCTTACAGCGCCATGTTTATTAATGGTCTCTTCAGGAACTTTCAATATCTCAACCTTGGCCTCATTGCTGTATGAAACCACCCCGCTCTCAAAGTAGTCAGAACTCCCGGGGATATTTGTAATCCTGTGGGAGATCAACCCTCCTGTGCATGACTCTGCAATGGAAATCCTCCACCCCTTAGCCCTGAGCAATTGCCCAATCACATCTTCTAAAACCTCTTTTTCTTTTTCAGAACTCATAGCTTAGCTTCAATTATTTTGTGCACTTAAGGTATCATACCCAACCTTTTACCAGATCAGCCTGTACAAAATTCTAATCAGGATATTTGCATAAACTCCTGCCAGAATATCATCAAGCATTATACCCCACCCACCCCCTAATCTTCTATCTATCAGTCTTATGGGAAATGGTTTCAGGATATCAAATATACGGAAGGAAACAAAACCAGCCAACAAAAAACCCCACCCCTGCGGTAGTGCCAGATAGGTGAGCAGCATCCCTGATACTTCATCTATGACAATATGCGGACTGTCTTTTTTACCATAAATCTTCTCTGCTTCATTAGATATATAAACACCGGCAATAAATATAAATGAAACAACTGTTAAATATCTTATACTTGATAAATTCTGTAATAGTAAATAAGCAAGCACCCCGATGAGACTTCCAACTGTGCCGGGCGCTGCCGGAGAATAGCCAGAATAAAATCCTGAGGCAAGGAATTTGATTATAGTTTGACGTTGAATAACACTCACATAAATTTGTCAGGAAATACCTGATACTATCATTAAAACATTTCTCAAGTCAACCACAAATTGAAAGATAATTACTCGTTTATGCAGGGCCTCTCAAATCCTTCTGCATAATTCAGGAAGGCAAGGAGCATGAAGTGGTCATGCTCATTTATTGATCTGAATTCTATGCCAACTGCATAAAAGTCTTCGAGGGGCTTTATCCAGCAGACATCACCTATAATAGCCTCTGTCCTGTCCACGTTGTATTCATCCACAAAGGATAGCTTAAGGGCTATCTCATCTCCGACATTCAGAGGTCTATTGCAGTAGGTAACAATACCACTACGGCTTATATTTACAGCAAGGGCCTTTACAGCCTCTTTTTTTGGGCAGAGAATCTCCATCTATTTTAAGAAACTTACCCTCTTATGTCTCCGTCTGTTCCCCATAAAAAATGCACTGCAATCTAATAAAATGGCAGACAAGGTAGTTTAAAACTATACCTCTCTCCGCCCTTCAAGGGATTTAACGAGGGTTACTTCATCAGCATATTCTATATCGCTCCCAACTGGAATACCATACGCTATACGTGTGACATAAACACCCATAGGTTTTATCAGGCGTGTGAGATACATGGCCGTTGCCTCACCTGCCATGTCAGGATCCATGGCCAGTATTACCTCTTTAATGCCATCATTTTCTACCCTGCTTATTAATCCATTAATCTTTATGTCATCAGGACCAATCCCATCGAGGGGTGAAAGCGCACCCAGCATTACATGGTATAGCCCCTTGTATCCCCTTGTCCTCTCTATTGTATAAAGTGTACCAGGCTCTTCTACAACAAGAACCTTGGTCCTGTCCCTGTTAACATCACGGCATATCCTGCACAGGTCTTCTTCTGTAATATTATTACAGACAGAGCAGAAGCGGCTCTTATCCTTTACATCAATAATGGCCCCGGCTATTCCCTTTGCCTCATCCGGTGGCATCTTCAGGAGAAAGAATGCCAGTCTCTGGGCTGTCTTCTGTCCTATTCCAGGAAGCCTTTTCAACTCTTCTATAAGCCTGTCAAACGAACTTTTACTGTTCATATCATACCTGATAAACCTGGAATATTTAAACCCATCCCGCCTGTCAGCCCCTTCATCTCTTCTGCCATCATATCCTTGGCTTTACTCAGGGCCTCATTGGTGGCAGCAACAACAAGGTCCTGCAGCATCTCAACATCATCAGGATTAACCACATCCCGCTCTATCTTTATTGACAGGATCTCCTGGCGGCCATTTGCAGTAACCGTAACCATACCGCCCCCTGATGAGGCCTCAACAGTCTTATTCCCTGCCTCTTCCTGGATCTTTGCAAGTTGTTCCTGCATCTTCTGAGCCTGTTTTAGAATATCACCGAACATCTTTTTTGACATTGTACCCCCTTCTATTCCCCTTTCCTGTTTCTAAGTTCCACTACCTCACCGCCAAGTATATCAATTGCATCCTTTACAATCTGATCTGAAAATGCCTCTTCTATCTCACTCTGCTGTTTGTCATGCTGGTCTGCAAGATATTCATTATATGCAGGGCTATGCCCTTTCTTGTCTGATATTGTAGTAAATTTAATCGCTGTGATGCCAGGAATATAAGCCTTTACCCTCTCAAGTATAAAGTCCTTACTATCCTTTCTTTCAATAAGATTAATAAAGACAGAAGCCCCTCCATTAAAACCTATAGAGAGTATACCATCTTCAAACCCCACAAGTACACCCTGTTCAATGTAAGACCCCAGGCTCGGTTTTTCTTCATTTATTCTGGTAACAACCTTGTGCCAGAGGGTTGCAATGTCCGATGCATCACTCCCTTTTGTCTCTATGGTATTCTTTTTACCATCTACTTCAGTAGAAGTGATCGAAGGAATATGGATTATTTCATTGCCGTGATCTTCCTCTCTTTTTGTTTCTTTAATCCACTCCTTTTTCTCTTCTACAGAGGTTATGCCCCCGGACAGCCTCTTTGCAATCTCTGCCAGTCTCCCGATCAGATTATCAACAGGTAGAACCGGCCTCATATCCGCAGCCTTAATAATTGCCATCTCAAAAGAAAACCTCGGGTGAGGAAACCACCGGATCTCTTCAAGGGTCTTTGAGAATATCCCGAATATCCTCTGAAGAATATCCATAGGAGTATTCTCAACCATCTTTGCCATCCCGGTTATCCTCTCCTGCGGGAGGTCTATGACCTCCTGTCCCAATCCGAGTTTGGTAATGGTGAGATTTCTAATATATTCCACCACATTTGTGCAGAACTGCTTCAGGTCATAACCCCCATCCACTATCTCTTTTAACACGGTCAGGGCGTTTGCTGAATCTCTGTTTAATATGTGCTGTATAAATGGCCCTGTCATATGATCTGCAAGGCCCAGTACCCACGTCACATCCCCTTCGTCAAGTTTACCCCCTGTATAAGCTATCACCTGGTCGAGGAGGCTCAGTGCATCCCTCATGCTCCCGTCAGAGGCCCCCGCAACAACAGACAGCGCATCCTCACTTGCCTTTATCCCCTCCTCCTGCAATATATATCTGAGTCTATCCATTATCTCTCTGTAGCTGATCCTTCTGAACTGAAAGTGCTGACACCTCGAATTTATAGTGCCTGGTATCTTGTGTTGTTCCGTAGTTGCAAAGATAAAAACAACATGAGGCGGGGGTTCCTCTAATATCTTGAGGAGCGCATTAAATGCGGAGGTGGAGAGCAT
>MHER01000008.1:7262-13241 GCA_001805205.1 Nitrospirae bacterium RIFCSPLOW2_12_42_9
TAAGAGGCGCATACTGTGCGCTCTCCTGGAGCTCTCTTACATTGTCAACTCCTGTGTGGGATGCGCCATCTATCTCAATCACATCAACTGAAAAGCCGCTGGAGATCTCTGTGCATGACTGACATTTCATGCATGGATCATGGGTGGGGCCTTCTGCGCAGTTTAAAGACTTTGCAAGTATCCTTGCTACAGTAGTCTTTCCAACACCCCTTACTCCTGAGAACAGATACGCATGGGCAATACGTCCTGACTTTATAGCATTCTCAAGGGTCCTGGAAACATGCTCCTGCCCGGTAAGCTCTTTAAATGATCTGGGACGCCACTTTCTTGCTAATACCTGATAGCTCATAAGATCACCATTGTTACTGTTGCTGCTTATCTCCTCTGCGCAGTTGAGACAGGACAAGGTGAATCTACGGCACACACGGGGGATTACTTACCGCTGCTTCCTTCCGGACCTGGCGGGGTTTGTAAGCCCATGTTGCGCAGGTCCCGGCCCCATGCTCAACTGCGGACAGGAGACAAAAAAATGGCGGAGAGGGTGGGATTCGAACCCACGGTACCGTTGCCAGTACACGTGCTCTCCAGGCACGCCCCTTCAACCGGACTTGGGTACCTCTCCGGAAAATCCATAATCTATTGTAATTCTTCTTGTAATTTTAGGAGAAACAGGGTGCAAGGTCAAGGACTAAGTTATTAATGGACAAATCCCGGAGGTTTGATATGGCAAAGGTAGTAATCATAGGTACTTCTACCGGCGGGTTGCCTGCAGCATATGAGATAAAAAACATCCTCGGCTCCCGGCATGATATAATTGTTATTTCAAATATCGAGACCTTATTCCGGGTTATTCTTCACCTTTACGCGCCATCGTCGCCCGGATCAGCCGCAGCTCTTCGTAGGAATACTCTTCTCCGAGCCTTTCTTTCACGGGGGTCAGGAAGTGCATCCCCAGTTCTTTGTATGCCTGCTTGATCCTCTCCTGTTTTTCAGGACTCACAAAGCAATCCACGGAAATCGCCTCACCGGCCCCATCATTTATAATCAGTTTTTCGAGATGGGAGACGATCGTGGTGACAGACAGGCCCCGCCTCTTCGCCATTTCCCCGATGGAAAGATTCTCCTTGCAGAGTTCCAGGGTGGTGAGGATGGTGGAAGACCTGGGTTGTTTTACGGGAGACTCAAAACGCTTATCAGCAACCGGCATCGGCTTGATCTTATGTTGTTCGCAGTAGCGGATGATTTCCTGCAGAATAAGCTCACCATATTTATCCGCCTTCCGTTCGCCGACGCCGCTTATCCTGTGCAGATCGGACAGATTCTGCGGATAATATATCGACATCTCTTTGAGGGTGGTATCGTGGAAGATGACATAGGGAGGGACCCCCTCCTGATCGGCCAGCGTCTTTCTCAAGGCCCTCAGCAGTTCAAACAACTCCCGGTCATACCGGTCGTCGGCATCGGGTTTCTGTACAAGACGAGGCTCTTCAGGTTTCGTCAAAAACACCTGCTCTTTCTGGGAGAGGACCTTCCGGCTCTTCTCGTTCAACTTTAAGACAGGATATTTATCCCCGGAAAGATCTACATATCCCAGTTGAATCAATTCCCGGATAAACGATTGCCATTGAGGCTTTGAATACTCCTTTCCCACGCCGTATGTTTTCAGGGTGTCATGCCGGTTCTGGAGTATCTTCTGACTTTCTGATCCCTGCAGGACGTCAACAATATACTGTGCCCCGAACCTCTCGCCTGTCCTGTAGACGCAGGACAATATCTTTTGCGCGGCAATGGTCCCGTCAAACCGCTCCCTCGGTTCCACGCAGACATCGCAGTGGCCGCAATTGGGATCCTCATATCTTTCGCCAAAATACGCCAGCAACACCCTTCTCCTGCAAACATGACTCTCACAATACTGGACCAGTTCCCGCAATTGACGGTATGCCGCCTCCCGGTCCTTTTCATCCTCCTTCTGTTCAATAAAGTGCTCAATCTTGAACTTGTCTCCATAACTGAAAAACAGGATGCAGTCGCTTCTCAACCCGTCTCTGCCCGCACGGCCAGTTTCCTGATAGTATCCCTCGATGCTCTTGGGCAGATCATAGTGGATGACATAACGCACATTGGGTTTATCAATGCCCATGCCAAAGGCAATGGTCGCCACGATGATCTCCACATCGTCCCGGATAAAACGCTCCTGATTTTCATTCCTCACTTCGGGAGTCAGTCCTGCATGGTAAGGGAGAGCGCGATAGCCATCCGATTGAAGGCTTGCCGCCAGACTGTCGGCAGTCTTTCGGCTCTGGCAATAGATAATCCCTGAATCATTTTTCGCTTCGCTCAATGCAAGCACTGCCCTTCTCGTCTCCAGATACTGGAGTATCTGATGATAGGGATGTTCCTTGGGCCTGATCTGATAATAGAGATTCTTCCGGTTAAAGCTTGCCTTAAAGACCCTGCATTCGGGCAGTCTCAGATGCGAGATAATATCCTCCTGAACACGGGGGGTCGCTGTCGCCGTGAGGGCCATCACAGGTACGTCCGGAAATTTTTCTTTCAAGGTTTTCAACTGCCGGTATTCGGGCCTGAAATCATGCCCCCATTCTGAAATGCAGTGGGATTCATCGATGGCAAAGAGGGAGACCTTTAACCCCTGCAAGAATTGGAGGAATTCCGGCATGACCAGCCTCTCAGGCGCAATATAGAGGATCTTTATGGCGTTGCTGCACAGGTCCCGCCTTCTTTTGGCAATCTCTTCATAACTCAGTGAGCTGTTGATGAATACCGCCGGGATGCCATCGGCCAGCAGGCCATCGACCTGATCCTTCATCAGGGCGATCAACGGGGAGAAGACAATGGTAATCCCCTCGAAGATCATAGCAGGAAGCTGATAGCAGAGGGATTTGCCGCCCCCGGTCGGCATGAGGACAAAGATGTCCCTCCTCTTCAGAGCCTCCCTGATGATCTCTTCCTGGAGAGGATAAAAAGTCGTGTAACCAAAATATTTCTGGAGTATGTCGTACATAGGATCTTGCATCAAAGGTACAAAGACATGGGTGGTTTTGCACTACACACTATGAATTGCTTTCAGGGTATCTAAACTTTCCAACTCATCGAGGTGAATAATTTATTTTTATACTTATTCTATAACTGGCAACACTATATAATAAGGTAGTTTCTCATGTCAAGGTTTCTTAATATGTTTCAAGAGAAATTTTTAAATTCTCAGGGTACTCTGGTGGGTCATGTTTTATGAGGCTCTTTCTTCTCTTCATATTTTCTTATAAATGAAATGATTTCCTTATTGAATTTATCAAAATCCCCCAGGTTATTTATCAAAATCTGGTGAATCTCCTCCGGCGTTATTTCTTTATAGAAATGCACCATGCGATTTCTATATCCGGCCATTTTAATAAGCACATCAGAGAGTTCTTGAGATATCACTTCCCTTTTCCCAAGCTCTCTTGCTATTTCCTTGTATTCTATTTCTTTAAAGCCATAGGTCTTTGCGAGTATATGCCTCCCTATATCAAACAACGCCTCTAAACTTCGTCTGAGATAACTTTCTACAAATGGGGGGTTTTTCTTGTCTGAGAGAAATTCTTTAATCCCTATCTTAGAATATGGTTTTATCTCTTCAAGACAACTCTCTATATATCTTGTTAGCTCAAGAATTCGGGCTGTATTCAAATTCGATATAACCATCCTCGATTGCCTCCATAATCTCTTTGTCAAGGGCCTTTTTTGTAAATTGCAAATCCGCCGCCCTTTTCATTATCCTTTCTTCAAATTCATCAACAGATTCTATGTTCTTCTCGTATATCCTGATACCTTTTAATATCTCATACTGGAATAGTGCATTTACCTCTTGCATAAATATCAAGTCTAAATTAAAAGGATCAAAAATATCTGAGAATTCTTGGTAAAGCATCCCATATTGCCTGATAACATCTGCAGGAGGTCTTTCAAATGCGACTGCCACATCGAGATCAGAATGAGTTTCAGGTATTACAGTCTCTCCTCCCATGTATCTTATACCAGCCTCTGCCTGTGAGCCAAAGAGATAGATGCTTAGAATGTCATGCTTATCTGCGATCTTTTTTATAGATTGATTTATCATAAGTTTAAAAACCATAGGACTATTATACGTATTATGACTTATCAAAAACAGATAAACAAACCTACATCTTCCCTATATGTTTGTCAACCAGTGCGTGGGAAGGGCACAATCACTATCCGGAATCAAACAGTCACAGTGACATATCCCGGAAGATCACACAACCCTATCCTGCGAAGCGTGCAATGGGATCAACTGCCGGAAGTAGTGCCAGGCATGGAGAATACCAGGCTACAATTGCGATTTAAATAATACTACCAATTCTTATATTTGCGTGACGGTTATAGCTTTGCGAAAATCGGTGATAAATCCTTCACTAACCTCATCACTTTCTTAGATTTCACCTTCCCTGAACCGAATATAAAGAACATCTGCCTCTGAATTATAAGTGATTTTCAAAAATAACCCTCATTAAATATTGTTTATTATTCATTCAGATAGATTTTTATGTGAGGCAACGGGGGACTAAGTTATTAATGGACAAAAAGGAATCTATTGATAAAAACCGGTCGATTACTCTACCCCTACAGTCCCCTGCTTGATGGCAGACTTGTTTGTTGCATTATCCCTTGCCTGTATTTTGTAGGTGTAGGTATCAGCAGGCACAAAGACCCCATTCTTATCCTTGCCATCCCACTTTAATAATGCGGCCGTACCTCCCGCAGGACAGGAGACCCCATTCTTCTTAATCGTCCTTACCAGCGTATTTGCAGAGTTATAGATCTTAGCCTGTACCATACATGTGCCGGATAGATTGTCCAGCAGGGTAAAACTGATCTTACTTACCTCTCCAAGATGATGTCTGAAAGGATCAGGTGAGTCTGAGACCCCCTTGACCACCGGCTTTGTTGTATCAAGATTGATGCTGTCTGAAAATCTCTCCGACCAGTTCCCTGCCCCATCCCGGTACTGTACATACACCCGCTTTTCTCCATCTCCTGAGGAGAGAGTCCATGATTTGTTTGTGGTAAATGGCTCCCATGGGGTAAAGTTGATATTATCATTACTGAACCGCATATCCGCACATCCGCTTTCAGAGTCAGTACACTCCAGTGCGAGAGTAACAGCGGCCGTATTTGTCCAGACCGCACCATTATTGATGATGATTGAACCATTTGGAGAAACGCCATCTACTTCAATCACTACGTTATCAATTGCAGTATACAGACCGTCACTTACTGCAAGCCTCAGTACATAACTACCGGCTATGTCAGGTGTAAAACTGGCAGATATCGTATTAGAATTGATAATATCAGAATTAGTAATGCCACTACCAGTTGGACCAGATACAATACTCCATTTATATGTCACAGGTTGCGGCAGCCCATCCTGATCATAGCTACCTGAACCATCAAGAATCGCACCCTGCCCAAGCTGGACTATCTGATCAAGACCTGCATTTGCCACAGGAGGTGTCGTTGTTCCAGCAGTTACACTTACCTGGTCATGCAAAGTGGACGTCCCATCGTTTGCTGAAAGATCAAATTTATATTCACCATCTATATCAGGGGTAAAACCTGCTATGGGTGTCTCCCTGTTGGTTATATTAGCATCAGTAAGCAGACTTCCTGTAGGAACACTCAGGAAACTCCATAAATAAGTCAGTAAACCAGACTCAGTGTCAGCGTCATTACTTTTACTCCCATCCAGCAATACAGGTTGACCTGTCAATACCTTCTGATCAGGACCGGCATTGGCATTTGGCGGTACATTAAGCGTAGTTGCATTAACAGCCACTGAATCAGGACCACTGCAGTACAAAGAATCACATACTGTCAGGTCATAACTGTAATACCCATCTTTATCTGCAATAAAAGATGGCTTTGGGATATTTGGATTAGAAAGTGTGGCAGTACTATTAAGAG
>MHER01000009.1:0-4565 GCA_001805205.1 Nitrospirae bacterium RIFCSPLOW2_12_42_9
TGAGGAAAAAAGGCTGGGTATCCCGGTTGTTGGTATAGTAGATACCAACTGTGATCCTGAGAATATAGATTTTGTAATCCCCGGGAATGATGATGCTATTAAGGCCATAAAGCTTATATGTTCCAGGATAGCTGATGCAGTTATTGAAGGAAGGGCCATATATGATGCAAAGGGCGGTGTCAAACAGGAGATACCTGTGAGTATCCCGGAGGCTGAGATGGTACCCGTCTCTACTATAGAGGAAGTGGTTCAGGAGATACCAGACGCCCCGGAGGCTGAATAATAATGGGAACACTAACTCCGGAAATGGTTAAGGAACTTCGTGAAAAGACCGGTGCAGGGATTATGGACTGTAAAAAGGCCCTGGCAGATACCGGTGGAGATATGGATAAGGCTGTTGATTTTTTAAGAAAGAAAGGACTTGCAATAGCAGCAAAGAAGGCATCCCGTGAGGCGAAAGAGGGTATAATAGGCAGTTATATCCATGGCGGCGGCAAGATTGGTGTCCTTGTAGAGGTAAACTGTGAGACAGATTTTGTAGCCAGGAATCCTGAATTCCAGGAACTTGTAAAGGATATATCAATGCAGATTGCCTGGTCCAGCCCTCCGTATATCAGCCGGGATGATGTTCCAGGATCAGTACTTGAGAAAGAGAGGGAGATTTACAGGGCTCAGTCAAGAGAAACCGGTAAGCCGGAGCATGTCATAGAAAAGATAGTTGAAGGTAAGATTGAGAAATATTATTCAGACGCCTGTCTCCTCGAACAGCCTTTTATTAAAGATTCTTCTGTTACGCTTCAGGACCTTATCAAGCAGAAGATTGCAAAGATAGGGGAGAATATACTAATAAAACGTTTTGTAAGATACCAGTTGGGCGGAGGATAATGGAAAGGCACAAAGGATTCAATAGGGTTATACTTAAAGTAAGTGGTGAGGCACTGATGGGTGAAAAAGGATACGGCATCGATCCTGTTGTTATAGATTCCATAGCTGAGGAGATAAAGAATGTGCATGAGATGGGGGTTGAGATTGCAATAGTTATAGGTGGCGGGAATATATTCAGGGGGCTTGCAGCAACCGCAATCGGGATGGAGCGTGCCTCTGCTGACTATATGGGGATGCTCGCAACGGTTCTTAATGCACTTGCCCTGCAGGACTCACTTGAGAAGAAAGGGGTCGTAACGAGGGTACAATCCGCAATCGAGATGAGGGCACTCGCAGAGCCATATATAAGAAGAAGGGCTATAAGGCATCTTGAGAAGAAGAGGGTGATAATATTTGCCGCAGGCACAGGTAATCCTTATTTCAGCACTGATACTGCTGCAGCGCTGCGTGCGATTGAGATCGGCGCAGAGGTTATTCTCAAAGGTACAAAGGTGGATGGTGTATATGACTCAGACCCCATGATCAATAAAGAGGCCAGGAGATTCGATTCCCTTTCACATCTTGATGTACTCCAGAAAGGCCTCAAGGTAATGGATGCAACTGCTATATCGCTCTGTAAAGATAACAACCTGCCAATAATAGTATTCAACCTTAGAGAAAAGGGGAATGTCAGGAAAGTTGTACTCGGTGAAGATATTGGGACTCTTATAAACTGATGCTGAGTAATATTAAGAATAAGGGCAGAGACAAGATGGAGCAGACCATCAATGTCTTCAGAAAGGAGCTGGGGACCATACGCACCGGCAGGGCCTCATTATCACTTTTTGAGGGGCTGACAGTAGATTACTACGGCACACCTACCCCTATAACCCAGGTTGCTTCGTTGTCTGTTCCTGAGAGCAGGCTTATTATTATACAACCATGGGAACCACGGATTATACCTGAGATAGAGAAGGCAATACAGACATCTGCACTTGGTCTCACACCGGCAAATGACGGAAAGATTATAAGGGTGCCTATCCCGCAGCTTACAGAGGAGAGAAGGAAAGAGATTGTGAGGCTTGTAAAAAAGATGGCAGAGGATTCGAGGGTGGCTATAAGAAATATAAGAAGAGATTCAAATGAAGAGATAAAAAAGGAAGGGAAAGAATTAAACGCATCTGAGGATGAGATTAAAAAGACACAGGATGAGATACAGAAATTGACAGACCAGTATATCCATACGATAGATGAAATATTGAAAAAGAAAGAACAGGAGATTATGGAGGTGTAGCAGGGTTATATCACCCTGACAGTTTAACAAGGACTGCAATTCAGACAGTAGACCATAGACATCAGACATTAGACGTAGAAAGGAAAATAAATGGATAGAGATTACAAAAAAAATAAAAGCTGGAGCTTGGGAACGAGAGAAAAAGTCTGATGTCTAAAGTCTGAAGTCCAGAGTCTGAATTGCAGTAACAAGGAGGCGCTTAAAATGATCAGGAAGGCCAATATTGCATTTCTTCGCGTATTAACAATCTATCTCGTTCTTGCATTACTAATTATCTCCGCAATTCCGGCACAGACAACAGCAATGTTTATTACTCCGGGAAGCGGCAGTCCCGGGATTGACAATATTGCCGATATGGAGAAGGTAAAGACCTTTCTTGAGACAAAGATCGTACAGCAGCGGCTCGCAGACTTTGGCCTCACTGCTGATGAGATTTCTTTACGCCTAGAGCAGTTATCCCATGACCAGTTATCCCATGACCGGTTACACAAGATAGCAACTGATATTGACCATCTTGATTATGGCGGGGATGACGGGTTAAGTGTTCTTATTACAATTCTTGTAATAGTTATATTGGTAATTGTTGTATTAAAGCTCATGGGTCGTCAGATTATAATAAAATAATGACCGTGACTGGAAAAATAGAAAAGACCCCGGGGTTGTATGATTCCTGGGTCTTGTTTTTTTTTGCTGTCACTGTATTGTCCTCCCTTGCATGCACAAACCATACAAAAGGTAACCGGGGGGCTTTTCCAACAAATACTCCAAATCTGTTTTATATCAATAATGTCCCCTTTTTCCCTGAGGATGAGGATCGATGCGGCCCTGCAGTTCTTGCAAGCGTATTCAGTTATTTTGGGTATAATGTTTCTCCTGATGATATATCAAAGTCCATATATTCAGAAAGTCTTAATGGTACACTCAATATAGATATGATAAATTATGTCAAACAATTTACAGAAGGGAAAGGGCTTACTTTTTCAGAGGAGAGTGGAGACATTGAATTAATAAAGAAGGAAGTCAGGGATGGACACCCGGTTGTAGTATTTGCAGACCTTGGTGTCTGGAGTATAAGGAAAGGTCATTATATGCTTATCGTGGGATATGATGACAGCCGTGAAGGTATCATTGCCTATTCCGGTCTAAAGAGGGATAAGTTTATTTCTTATGACCGGTTTATGCGGATATGGGAACGAGGAGGATATTGGACACTGCGTGTCATTTCAGATTGATAAAAATCATTTTATTATGCACTCTTACTCTGTTCCTCTTTTCCTGTAGTCCTATTCCAAAGATCATAGTCCTTCATGACCCGCTCACCGCAGATGAGCATCTGTCCCTCGGCCTTAGTTACGAGTCAAATGGGGAGTTTGATATTGCAATTAAGGAATATAAGAAGGCATTAAATAAGGACAGGAAGGATCACAGGCCCCTTTATTACCTTGGTAATGCATATTATAAAAAGAGGGAGTATGAAAACGCGGAGAAATTCTATATTAAGGCATTGGATATAGCACAGGATAACAGTGATATACGTAATAATATTTCATGGCTCTACATAGATACAGACAGGTTTGAAGATGCACTGAAAGAGATTTATATTGCACTGACAATAAAAACGGATCCGAATTATCTTGATACCCTGGCCAATATATATTATAAAATAGGGAAATATGATTCAGCCATTAAGACTTTGCAGGATGCCATGTCTATTACATCATCATCAGATACAAATCTTCTTTATAATGAATATAGACTGCTCGGGGATGCATATGAAAAGATGGGTAGGATAACGGCATCGAAAGAGGCAAGGGAAAAGGCTGAAGAATACAGAAAGGGTGTTCAGTGAGCCTAACCATAGCTGAAATAAACTTATCTGACCTTATCCGTAATTTCAGACAGGTCAGATCGTGTATTCCAACCGGGTGTAAGATACTTGCAGTTGTCAAGGCAAATGCCTATGGACATGGTATAAAAGAGGTTTCAAGAGAACTTGAATATGCAGGCGTTGATATGCTCGGCGTTGCCCATGTGGAAGAAGGTATATTTCTCCGGGAATCAGGGATAAAGTCAAAGATACTGGTTATGGGTGGGATAACAGACGACTATTCCGTTGATATTGTCAAATGGGGCCTTACACCGGTTGTATATACTTTATCTTTTGCAAATGTACTGTCAGAGGCTGCGGTATCTTCTGCAAATATACTTCCTGTTCATATCAAGGTTGATACGGGTATGAGGAGGATAGGGGTTGTGCCTGAGATGACAGGGGAGCTGGCGGGGGATATTGTTAGGTTAAATGGCCTCAGAATTGAGGGGATTATGACACACTTTGCAGAGGCGGACCTTCAGAACAGGGAGTTTGTCAGGGAACAACTCGACAGTTTTATTTCTGTATGTAAGACCA
>MHER01000009.1:4602-8482 GCA_001805205.1 Nitrospirae bacterium RIFCSPLOW2_12_42_9
AGCTAATAGTGCAGCAGTATTGGATATGGCTGAGAGCCACCTCGATATGGTGAGGCCTGGGATTATGCTCTATGGTTATTCACCGTCTTCATTCTTATCTCCTATTGCAGACCTGCGGCCGGTTATGACATTAAAGAGTAAAATAGTTCATATCAAAAAGGTTCCGTCAAAGACCGGGATAAGCTATGGCAGGACATTTACAACAACCCGTGAAACAGTTGTGGCAACAATTCCCATTGGTTATGCGGATGGTTACAGCCGGTTACTCTCTAATTTGGGACAGGTTATAATTAAGGGCAGGCGGGCGCCTGTCATAGGGAGGGTCTGCATGGATATGACAATGATTGATGTTACTGATATTCCTGGTATTAAGCAGGGAGAAGAGGTTATAATAATCGGCGGTGAGAATGAGGTGCGTATTACTGCAGATGATATTGCAGCATGGACAGGGACCATATCTTATGAGGTATTGTGCGGTATAGGTGAAAGAGTAGACAGAGTTTATATAAGGTAGCATTATATAGTTTCGCCTTTTATGACTGATACTGTGCTGGCAGGAACAATGTTTACAAAGACCCTTGCATACATTGGCGGCAGGACGATTAGGCTTATGGGGGATGTGGGACGTGGTTTCATCATGTTTGGCCAGACCATATCATGGACCTTTAAGCTCCCTGTTAACCTGGGGAATATCTTTCAACAGGTAGAGGCAGTAGGGGTAAATTCACTTCCTGTTGTGCTGATAATGGCCCTGTTTACAGGAATGGTTCTCGCTATTCAGACATACACTGGATTTAAAAGGTTCAATGCGGAAAATTATATGGGTCCTGTAGTTGCCCTCTCCATGCTTAGAGAACTCGGCCCTGTACTTACAGGACTTATTGTATCAGGCCGTGCAGGCGCTGCAATGGCCGCTGAACTTGGTACAATGCGGGTGACAGAGCAGATAGACGCACTGGTTACACTCGCAACGAATCCGGTTAAATATCTCGTTGTCCCGCGTTTTATTGCAGGTCTTGTTGTCCTTCCGCTCCTGACTATTATTGCTGATTCCACCGGTATAATAGGAGGTTATCTTGTATCCGTCCATGTACTGCATGTCAATTCAGAGATATACATCCGGATGACCAGAGACTATCTTGAATTGAATGATGTATTCGGTGGATTGATCAAGGCATGTGTCTTCGGAATAATTATATCAGTGGTAAGCTGTTATAAAGGCTTTTTTACTGAGGGCGGTGCCGAAGGGGTAGGAAAGGCCACAACAGGCGCTGTCGTGATGTCTATGATGCTCATTCTTATTGCAAACTATTTCCTGGCAGCTCTGATTTTCAGGTGATACATGTGATAGAAATAATAAACCTACATAAAGCATTCAATAAGAAACATGTATTACAGGGTGTTAATCTCCATATAGAAAGTGGAGAGACCATGGTTGTAATCGGGGGTAGCGGGTCTGGTAAGAGTGTTCTTATCAAGCATGTAATCGGACTCCTGATGCCTGATGAAGGGAGTATAGTTGTAGATGGCGTGGACATATCCAATCTCAGTGAGAATGACATGAATGAGCTCAGGAAGAAGTATGGCATGTTATTCCAGGGCGCTGCACTCTTTGATTCTCTGACAGTCTGGGAGAATGTGGGGTTTTCGCTAATGCAGCATACCAGATTTTCAAAAGAGGAGATAAAAGAGAAGGCTAAACAAAAACTTGAGATGGTAGGGCTTAAAGGAGTGGAAGAGCTGATGCCATCTGAACTATCCGGGGGTATGAGGAAGAGGGTCGGGCTTGCAAGGGCTATTGCCATAGAACCTCAGATAATACTGTATGATGAACCGACTACAGGCCTTGATCCCATAATGGCCGATGCAATTAATGACCTTATTATTGAAATGAAGAAGAGGCTGAATGTTACATCGATAGCCATTACTCATGACATGGTAAGTGCATATAAGATCGCTGATAAGATCGCCATGCTTTACGAAGGCAGAATTCAGGAAGTTGGGACTCCTGATGAGATTAAGAGATCTGCCAATCCGATTGTCCGGCAGTTTATTACAGGGAGTTCTGTTGGACCTATAAAGGCAGTGTAGGGAGAGGAAAATGCAAAAGATTACAACAGAAGTGAAGATAGGGATTTTTGTTGTAGTGGCAGCGGCATTGCTCGGCTACATGACCTTTAAGATAGGTGATTTTAAATTTGGCAGAGAGAAAGGCTATGTAGTAAACGGTTCATTTGAGAATGTTTCAGGTCTTTATATTAAGGCGCCTGTGAAGATGGCCGGCGTTACAGTTGGCGCTGTAGAAACGATAAACCTTGATGATTCAAAGGCAAGGGTGGGCATGCGGATCAGGCCTGATGTAAAAATAAGGAAGGATTCTCTGGTTGCTATAAAATCAGAGAGTCTCCTTGGTGAAAAATATGTAGAACTCATACAGGGTAAGGAGAAAGAGTTACTGAAAGAAGGGGATACAATCTATAAATCAGTCAGTGTGGCAGACCTGGATAGTCTTATAACTCAACTATATAATATTGCTGAGGATGTCAGGTCAGTCAGCGGTTTTTTCAGGGAGACCTTTGGTTCCAGGGATACAAAGGATACAGTAAAAGACATTATGAAGAATTTGAGGGATCTTACAGAGAACCTCGCTAACCTGACAGAGCGGAATAGTGAGGCAATTGACAGGATTGTTATGGACCTGACTGAGTTAATAGGTCAGATTAAGGGTATGACCGAGGAGAACAGGGCGCCTCTCAGGAATTCTCTTGCGAATCTCGAGAGGATATCTGATGAGTTGAATGCAATGACAAAAGAGAACAGGGAACCGCTCAGGGTAACCATGACAAATATGCAGGAGTTATCAACTGAATTAAAGGATAAGGCGCCGCAGGTAATGAGTAAGATTGACACTATTGTTGGCAGGATTGAACGGGGTGAGGGTACTGTTGGAAAACTAATGAAGGAGGAGGGATTCTACGATAAACTTGATTCTACACTTGCAGGCATCAATAAATATATTACAGCGGCTGACAGGTTCAGGCTCAACCTCGGATTCAGAGGGGAATATCTGATGGATGAGGATGATACAAAAGGGTACTTTTCTTTAAAGATGCAGCCGAGGGAAGACAAGTATTATTTATTTGAGGTTATAGATGACCCAAGGGGCAGAACAAAGATAACTGATACTGAAGTCACAACCACACCGGATGGTTCAACAATTATTACACATGAGGTTAAGACTGAAGATCAGTTAAAACTGAGCGCCCTTTTTGCCAAGAAGTTCGGCAGCGTTGCATTCCGCGGCGGGCTTATGGAGGATACCTTTGGCATTGGTGCAGATTATTACATAATAAATGAACAACTCAGGGCATCAGTAGATGCCTGGAACTTTGATGGAAATGCAGAGGCAAGTAACCCGCATATGAAATTCACAGCAAACTACACTGTCTTTAAGACCCTCTTTCTTAACGTTGGTGTGGATGATTTCGTAAACTCAAAGAAGTCGAGCAGCTTTGCAGGTGCAGGGTTGTCATTTGATGACGAGGATCTTAAATATCTGATGACAAGGCTCCCCATCTCCATGCCGTAGTCAGGCAAGATGCCTAACATATTATTTAACCTCTTACCATATATATTTTATTGATTAGACCCTTGCGTGATTAATAAGTCAAGCATCTTGCATAACCTGTACCCTCTTGTCATGCTGATTTGGCAGGAATTATGCATGTATATAAGAGGTACATTCTGTGAGCATTCATATTAGAGAGGGGGAACATCATGAACAAGACATCAAGTTCTTTTGTGCTGTTAGCCATTCTGTTAATTTCCTTTTTTGCAATTCCAGGGCGATTGCTAGCCGAACCGGTTGAGGCATGGAGCC
>MHER01000010.1 GCA_001805205.1 Nitrospirae bacterium RIFCSPLOW2_12_42_9
GAGGAAATAAGGAGTAGACCTTCAGGAAGTTGTAAAATCCCGCTTATTATACTTTTAGTGTCCGTATGCTGGAGTAATTTACTTCCAGGGGTAATATGCTTTAGAATGCTTGTTGGCACAACTGTTGGTTTTTCCTCATCAAGGTCATAAACCCTTGAATAAACAATTTTCCCATTATTTGTTACATAGAACAAAATATTCAGATAAAGTTGTGGAAATATGGAATCAGGTATATTACGCTCTAAAAATTCTTTATTCCCATCCTGGATAAATCTGTAACTCTCATCCCAGCCAGCATAATCTCCATTAATTGTACTCAAATGGGTTAATTCACTTATCATGGCATATATAACCCTGTCCATGTTCTTTTGCATGTTTTTTTGTTCAATCTCAAGAAAGCTGTCAAGGAGGATAAACTTTGAGCTAACCAATAAAAATATCAGGAGGACACAAAGGGAAGACAGGACTATGAAAAGCGCCTTTACTCGCTGCTTAATACTTATATTTTTCATGAGTTGATTCAGGACACAAAAGATTGTCTCTTATACTATCGAGAAGAACTCAAATAAACTTTATTTTTTAATTAGTTAGCGCTAAGAAATGGACTAAAAAGTATTAACCCTTCACCTTTTTCTTAAACATCTCTAACAAAAAAAGGAGTTCTTTACATTTGAAAATATAAAGGATTACGATATATACTGCAGCGCTTGCGAATATACTCCCGGATAAGAGACCTATCTTTTTTATAATATAACCATCCATGGCCCAGATATCTCCCCTTGTAATAAACCATGCTATCAAACCCATAATAATTGTTGCAGGAACCACGGTCTTCAATGAGTATACTATCTCTCTTAAATTTATCCTGCCCAGTTTTTTCCTGAGTGCCCAGATAAGGAAGGCTAAATTTATCATTGAAGCAACTGATGTTGCCAGAGCAAGTCCCCCATGTTTCAATGGTTTCATAAGAATAACTGAAAGGATGATATTCACCACAACAGCTACAACAGCGGCCTTGACCGGTGTCTTAGTATCCTGCAGAGAATAGAAGACCTGTGCTGTTACCCTTGTACCTGCAAAGGCCCATAGACCAACAGAATAGTATAACAGCGCCTCTGCAGTCCCAATTGTGGCATTAAAATCAAATGCCTTTGACTGGAATAGTACACTTACAATAGGAATCCTCAGCACTATAAAACCGACCATTGCCGGTAAGGTTATGAAAAGTAAAAGCCGTATAGCAAAGGAATATGTATTTCGAACCTCATCATATTCTTTCCTTGCTGTAGATGCAGACAGGGTTGGCAGTATTGCTGATGCCATTGCAACTCCAAATATACCAAGTGGGAAGTGAATCAACCTTATACCGTAGTATAGATATGCTACACTTCCTTCATCGAGTAAGGATGAGAGAACTGTATTAACAAAGATATTTATCTGTGTTACTGAAAGCCCTAATAACATAGGAAACATTAATTTACCAATCTGCATTACTCCTGGATTTGCAGGCTCAAAATTCCATCCCAGTTTCATCTTCCTTTTCCATAATGATGGGACCTGAATAGCGAACTGGGCTATACCACCAAGTATCACACCAATGGCAAGGCCATATATAGGTGCATTAAAATTGGGGGCAATGAGATAGACACCACTTATCATAAATACAGATAACATTACAGAAGAAATTCCAGAGATAAAAAAAGACCCGAGGGTATTTAATATCCCCATTGCAAGTGCGGCAAGTGATATGAACATGAGATAAGGGAACATTATCCTGGTAAGGTGGACGGTTAAATCAAATTTCCCTCCTGTAGAGTGAAACCCGGGGGCTATAACGGATACAACGAACGGGGCTCCAATTATACCTGCAACAATAATTATTCCAAGTATAATAATGAGTATAGTAAAGGTGGCCTTTGCGAGCTTGAGTGCATCCCTTTCTCCTGAGTCATGGAGTTCTCTGCTAAAAACAGGTATGAATGCAGCAGACATGGACCCCTCTGCAAAGAGCTCTCTTAAAAGGGCGGGTATGCGATAGGAAACGAAAAAGGCATCTGCAATCATCCCGGCCCCGAAGGCCCTTGCAACCACCATATCCCGTATAAATCCGAATATACGGCTAATTAATGTGGTGCTGCCAAAAATAGCTGCTGCCTTTGCAACCTTCTCCTGATTAGTCATAAAATTAAGGTAATATGCTTGACAGGTTAATATATTTCATGTTAATAGTAATGTCCATAATTAATTTTAGAAGGAGAGAATAAATTGGCTACACACAAATCAGCGATTAAGCGGGTAAGGCAATCAGAGAAAAGAAGACAGAGAAACAAAGCTGTAATGTCAACTATGAAGACCATGATAAAAAAGGCTCATAGCCTGATGGAAGGGAAAGAGCTGCAGGAAGTCAGTTCATATCTGATAAAGGCTACATCATATATAGATAAGATCGCTAATAAAGGTATTATCCATAAGAAAAAGGCAAGCAGGCTTATCTCACGTATTACCATAAAGGCGCAAAAACTCGCAAAATAGACCATCGCTATTATCTGTCCTTGCTTATATTCATAGAGAAAATAAGATCTTCCAGCACAAGCTCAGGTCTTAAAGCCCCTCCTTTTAACCTGCTGTCAAAAACAACAAGTTTCTCAAAGAGATTATACAATTCCTCTTTTGGAAACCTTTTGACGCGTTGAGAAAAATCTTTTACTTTAAAGGCCGGCACCCCTGCAGACTTAGCAGCATCTTCAAAAGACTTCCCCGCGTCTAACAGTGTCCTTGCCTTTAAAAGCATCCTTATATCTTTTACAATAAAATAAAATACCCTGACAGGCGGTTCACCCTCATCAACAGCCTTTTTTAAGAAACGGATTGCATCCTTGTATCGTCTTTCAATCAGGGCATTCACAACCTCAAAGACTGAAACACTCCTGATATTGCTTGAAACCAGAGTCACATCGTTAATCGATATATCCTTTCTGTCTGCGCAATAAAGGAGAAGTTTTTCTATGTCATTTCTCAATGTCAGCATATCATATCCTGCATAATCAGTAAGTATACTCAGGGCATCATTATCAATAGTCTTCCCTGCATGATTAACCTGTTGTTTAATCCAGTTATTAAGCTGCGGCTTGTAGAATGGGTTGCAGAGTATTACAATCCCATTCTTTTCAATTGACTTAAAGAATTTCTCCCTTTTGTCCAGTTTTATCGCAGTTAAAATAAGGCAAGTGCCTGAAGAAGAGTTTTCCGTATAAGAAGATATACTATCCCTTTCCTTTGCATTCCATTCATTGATGCCCTTAACTATCAATACACGGTATTCTGACATCACCGGCAGCGTCTCTGCGATCTCAATAACCCTTGATACATCAATATCCTGTGCAGAATATATGTTATAATTAAAGTCTTTTAAAGATTTTTCAAGAAATCTATCACTGATGGTCTTTACACCTTCATCTATAAAATATCTCTCCTCACCTGTAAAAAGATAAACAGGAGAAGGTTTAAGTCCTTTGATACGTTCCGCGAAATCAGTATAATTAAGGATCACCTACCACCCCCACAATACCCTGTCAGTAACCTCTTCTGACAGATTCTTTGCTATCTCCTTTAAAGCTAATAATTTTGAAGTCCTTGTTGTCATAACATTACTACTGACCTTATATTCTGAACTCTTAATTATATCCTTTTCCCATATAATATTGTTTATCTTCTGTCTGGTTATCTTAAGGTGCGTCGTGACCGTTATCCTGTACTCAAGTACTTCCTGATTCTGGTCAAAAGAAAGGGGTGATTCTTTATATGAATTCACATTACCATTAAGAACGATATCTGCCTCTGTCCTGTCAACTACTTTGATCCTGCTGTCCTTTATAAATTCTCTTATTATCATAGGTGTGAACTCCTCCTCAACTACAGGCTCCATAGTCTTATTTTCAAAGACAGGTATAGCAATAGACTTAATCTCATCAGGTATGTGTCCGCCTCTCCCGGCCAACCGGTAACCACAAGCTGAAAGAGAAAGTGTGAGAAGTAATATAAAAACATTTTTCATATCACTATATTTACAAGTTTTTCTTTAACTACAAAAACCTTTTTAGGAGCCTTTTCTCCTATCAGCCCTTTTATCTTCTCATCAGACATTGCTTTATTCTTTATCTCATCCTCAGGTGTTCCGGCAGGGACGGTTATCTTGCTCCTCACCTTTCCATTGATCTGGATAACTATGAGACTCTCTTCTTCCTGTGATATTTCTGTGCAATATATGGGCCAGGCTGCCTTTGCTATTGTTGGCTCATATCCCAGCATATGCCACATCTCCTCAGATATATGCGGTGCAAAAGGAGAAAGGAGGAGTGTAAGTGAATCAAGCGCCTCCTTCATAACATAAAGAAAGGCCTTTTCTCCGGTTCGGCCTTCTATAGGAATAAGGTAGATATTATTAACAAGCTCCATAATAAAGCTTATGGCAGTGTTAAAATGAAATACCTCTATGTCGTCTGTAACCTTCTTAATGGTCTGGTGAACAGTCTTGCGAAGTCTTTTTAAGTCTGATGGCAACTCAGATTCAATATCAAGCAATATAATCTTATATGAAGCCATGTCAGATGCATCCGGATTTTGTTTCGGATCAAGATATGGTGACATCTCTGCCACCTTCCTGTAAACCCTCGAAAGGAATCTGAAGGCCCCTTCCACACCCCTGTCGCTCCAGTCAAGGTCTTTCTCAGGCGGGGATGCAAAGAGCGAAAATAGTCTTGCAGTATCAGCCCCATAAGTCCCAATAAGGATGTCAGGGTCAACAACATTACCTTTTGACTTCGACATCTTTGCACCATCTTTTATTACCATGCCCTGAGTAAGGAGATTCTCAAATGGCTCGGCAACATCAATAAGCCCGAGGTCACGGGTGACTTTAGTAAAAAACCTGGCATAGAGGAGATGGAGCACAGCATGTTCTATTCCTCCAATATACTGGTCTACATTCATCCAGTAAGAGGCAGATTGTTTTACAAAAGGTGTATTATCAACACCTGGCGAACAATAGCGGAGGAAATACAATGAGGAGTCAACGAATGTATCCATTGTATCAGTCTCCCTTCTGGCAGTTCTTCCACAGGACGGACAGATGGTCGAGATAAAATCCCCTGCCTGAAGAAGCGGCGATCCCCCCTTGCCTGTAAAGGTCACATCCCCCGGAAGAACTACAGGCAGGTCTTTTTCTGCCACTGGTACAACACCACACTTCTCACAGTAGATTACAGGTATTGGTGTCCCCCAGTATCTCTGCCTCGATATCCCCCAGTCTCTTATCTTGTAATTTACTGTCCTTTTACCGATCCCCTGAGATTCGATATATTCAGCAATCTTCTCCATCGCTGTTGCAGAATCAAGTCCGTTGAATTCTCCTGAATTAACAAGGATCCCCTCTTCTAAATATGCCCCTGACATTGTCTCTTCAGATAGCGTCCCTTCGTGATTCTGAATGACCACACGGGACTGGAGATTGTATTTCTTTGCAAACTCAAAATCCCTCTGGTCATGCGCAGGAACCGCCATTATAGCCCCCGTGCCATATTCCATCAGGACAAAATTGGCAACCCATATCGGTATCTTTTCTCTGCTAACAGGATTTATTGCATATCTCCCTGTAAATATCCCCTCTTTCTCCACATCAGCAGCAGTTCTCACAATCCTGTCCTGATGTTTAATACGCTCTATGAAACTTCGGACTTCCGGTTCCTTTTTAGCCCCTGATATTAGTTCCTCAATAATGGGATGTTCCGGTGCAAGGCTCATGAAAGTAGCGCCATGCAGGGTGTCAGGCCTTGTTGTAAATATCCTGATAGATTTTTCACTGTCTGTTATTGGAAAATCTACCTCTACACCAATACTCTTTCCTATCCAGTTCCTCTGCATAGTCAGCACCCTTTCAGGCCATCCTGTAAGCCTGTCACATCCCGACAGCAACTCCTCTGCATAATCCGTTATCTTAAAAAACCACTGATCGAGATATTTCTGCTCAACTATAGAGCTGCACCTCCAGCATCTCCCATCTATTACCTGTTCATTTGCGAGTACGGTTTCGCAGGAAACACACCAGTTCACATTAGATCTTCTCCTGTATGCAAGTCCCCTCTCATGCATCTTTAAGAAGAACCACTGGTTCCATCTGTAATAAACAGGGTCACATGTTGCAATCTCACGATCCCAGTCATAGGAGAGCCCCATCTTTCTTAACTGATCTTTCATATAAGCAATATTATTATATGTCCAGCTTACAGGATGCACCCCTTTTTCAATAGCAGCATTCTCAGCAGGGAGACCAAAGGCATCCCATCCCATGGGATGCAGTACATTATAACCACGCATGGTCTTATAGCGGGCAATAACATCTCCTATGGCGTAATTTCGTACATGTCCCATGTGAATCCTGCCGGACGGATAAGGGAACATCTCAAGACAGTAGTATTTATGCCTGACAGAATCTTCATTAACCCGGAATGTCTTATGTTCTTCCCAGTAACGCTGCCACTTAGACTCTATCTCTTTTGGGTCATATTTTACGGTCAAGCTTTCTCCTCATACCTTACTATGAGACATCGTTCTCTGTCTGCCCCTCCCTCGATGGGAGGGGTGAGGGGAGGGTTAATTTACGTTATGAGCATTGTATGAAAAGATGAGGAGTTTTGTCAATTATATAGAGAATTTCAACACTGATATTTTCAAGAAATGAGTTGATTTACTTCTGTCGCTTGAGTAAAATGTAGTCATGATTAGCAGTCCTATCAAAGACATTATAGGCTCCTGTCTTTGGGGGGCAAATCTCGATTTCCTCGACCTTGAAACAGACAAATTTCTTATCATCGAGCGAATTCTGGAACATGGCAGCGATAAACAAATTCAATTTATTCTCACTCATTACAGACCTAAAGACATTGCTCATGTGATCATAGAAAGCTCCTATTTATCTCCTAAGACCGTTAATTACTGGTGCTTATACTTTAACCTGAAAAGGAAGAATACCAAATGCTATATGAAGCAGTACCTCCATCCGTGGCCGCCCTCCTGAGAGACATCCATCACTGGCCATTGCCTCTACATACCTATCTGGCGGGTGGAACAGCTATTGCCTTATACTTAGACCACAGAGTATCCATCGATATTGATCTTTTCACAGAAGAAGCTTTCTATCCCGGCCCCGTTGTATCCTTTATTGGACAAAATCATGCGATTGAGGTAATAAATGTTTCTGAAAGGGATACGCTGAATGCACTCGTTGACAGCATCAAATTCAGCCTCTTTCACTACCCTTATCCACTCATCAAGCCCATGATTGCCAATGATGCCTATAACATTTATTTAGCCTCGCCGGAAGATATAGCAGCTATGAAGGTAGTAGCCATAGCACAAAGGGGCATTGCCAAGGATTTCGTCGACCTGAAGGCACTCATCTCAACTTATGGGATTTCTTTGGATGATCTGATGGAGATGGTTCAAAAAAAATATAGGGTTTCTGAAGAATATCGTTATCAGATTAAAAGGAGTCTGGTCTATTTTGATGATGCAGTAAATAACCTCGTCGAGATTACTATGATAGAAAATGGAGAGAGGGTACGACTGAATCAGAAGGAATGGGGCAGGGTTGAAGACTTTTTTAAAAAATTAGTTTTGGGCTAAACCACTTCTGAATATCCTGTACCGGATCTACGTTACCAATCTCTTGCCCTTGACTTTTCCCCCCTGATGTCTATAAAATTGGAAATGATAATTCCAGATATTGACCAATTATGGAAAAGGTAAGTAGATTTTTAAAGACGGGAAAAGAGAGTTTTTTCCTGCTCGGTCCGAGGGGGACAGGCAAGTCAACAACCATCAAGGACCTTTATCCAGACGCGATTTATATTGACCTCCTAATGCCGGATATTTACAGGAACTACCTTGCGAGACCGGAAAGACTCAGGGAAGTGGTCCATGCAAACCCGGAAAAGAATGTAGTCGTATTGGACGAGATACAGAAGGTTCCAGAGCTGCTGGATGTGGTTCACGGTCTGATGGAAGAAAAAAGGGGAGGTAAGTTTATTCTTACCGGGTCAAGCGCCAGAAAACTTAAAAAGACAGGTGTAGACCTGCTTGCCGGCCGGGCTGTTATGAGGCACATGCACCCATTCATGGCAGCAGAACTAAAGAATAATTTTAATCTTGAGGCTTCGTTGGAGTGCGGGATGCTCCCAGTAGTACTGGACAGCAGCAATCCGATGGCCACTCTGCATGCATATATAGACCTCTATATCAGGGAAGAGGTTCAGATGGAGGGATTTACCAGAAATATAGGGAACTTCTCCAGGTTCCTCGAGGCAGCAAGCTTTTCACACGGCGCTGTCCTGAATATAAGCAATATAG
>MHER01000011.1:0-328 GCA_001805205.1 Nitrospirae bacterium RIFCSPLOW2_12_42_9
TTTTAAAAACAATGACACTGTTTCCAATGATACCGTCCCCTTACAGTTGGAAAAAACCGAATCTCCACAAAGCTTACTTGACCTAAATACCGCTAGCAAAGAAGAACTTATGTCTATCAATGGAATCGGTCCTGTTCTTTCAGCTCGAATCATCGCTGGACGTCCTTATAGAACCGTAGATGATTTGCTCAAAGTGAAGGGAATTGGCCCAAAAAGACTTAGAGAATTTAGCCCTTATGTTGTGGTAGGCAAAGAATAGAGGAGGGGCCTTTGGCCTAATAAATTATTTTTACAATCATCAGCCGGCTGGTTAAGCTGAACGTTGAAC
>MHER01000011.1:346-8460 GCA_001805205.1 Nitrospirae bacterium RIFCSPLOW2_12_42_9
TATTGATTATATGAAAAGAATATAAGATAATCTCTGATCATGAAGAACATTGTGTTGATCGGGTTTATGGGTAGTGGAAAGACAGTAGTAGGCAGGCTGCTGGCAGATAGACTCGGATACAAATTTATTGATACAGATAAGATTATAGAAGAGAGGATCGGGAAGACCATATCAGATATATTTAATGACGAGGGGGAGCACTATTTTAGAGAGATTGAGAGTAATATAGTTAAAGAGTTAAGTGAACTAAGCGGGCATGTTATTTCTACCGGTGGTGGAATTGTTTTAAATCAGGATAACCTCACCTGTCTGAAAAAAAGTGGATTAACAGTATGGTTAAAGGCCTCACCTGAATCTATCCATAAAAGGGTTGTGTCTGAATCACACAGGCCCTTGTTGAATGTAAAAGATCCGCTTAAAAAGATTAAAAGGCTTTTAAATCTCCGTGAGAAATTTTATTCAAAAGCGGATATCTCAATTAACACAGACGATCTTGATATTGAGAAAGTTGTAGAAAACATTATAGATGTATATCACAAAGGTGAAAATTAAAAAGCAAAAAATAAATATACATATTAAAAATTAAAAATAAAACACTATGTTACCATCCATTGATGTGCGCTCAATTAGTTTTTGATTACTCTATAGGTTACGTATGTAATATTAATTTTTGATATTTTCGGATGAAATAAGACTTTACGATTAAGGCCCATTCTTATAGAATGGGCCTATATTTTTTATGGGGGTTATTATGAAAAATGTAAGGGTAATGCTCGGCCCAAGGAGTTATGACATCTGCATAGGACATAATATTATAAATAACTTAAAAGATTATCTTACCAATCTATCATTAGGGAAAAAGGTTGCCCTGATAACTAATCCAAAAATAAAAAGACTATATGGTGATGGCATTTATAATCAGTTAACCGCAGCAGGTTTAAAACCAACTATTGTGGAATTACCGGCAGGGGAGCGATATAAAACTCTAAAGTCAGTTAATAAGATATATGATTTGTTGATTAAAGAGAGATTTGAGAGAAACTCTGCTGTTATTGCACTGGGTGGAGGTGTAATTGGCGATATAGCTGGATTTGTTGCAGCTACATACCTTCGTGGTGTGCCATATATCCAGGTCCCAACATCACTTGTGGCGCAGGTTGATAGCAGTGTTGGAGGAAAGACCGGAGTTAACCATCACCTCGGAAAGAACCTGATAGGCGCATTCTATCAACCTGTCCTTGTATGGATAGATGTTGAGGTATTAAAGACATTACCCAGGCGTGAGCTTATTGCAGGGATGGCTGAGGTTATTAAATATGGCGTCATAATGAATGAAGGATTCTTCTGTTTTATAGAGGATAACTATAAGAAGGTACTTGCCCTTGATCAGGAGACATTAATAAAGATGGTGGAAAGGTCCTGCGAGATAAAGGCGGGGGTAGTAAGTGCTGATGAGCAGGAAAAGGGCTTAAGGGCTATCCTGAATTTTGGACATACAATAGGTCATGCAATCGAGACTATCACAGATTATAAGAGATACAAACATGGTGAGGCAGTGTCCATTGGGATGGTGTTTGCAGCAAAAATGGCCTCCAGGATGGGGATATGTGATAAGGAGGTTTACAAAAGGATAGACAGGGTGTGCAGGCTTATTGGTCTTGATACAACCCTCCCGGATATGGAGTTCAAAGATATGTGGGAAATACTTCAGAGAGATAAAAAGGTTGTTAATGAAATGGTACGGTTTGTGGTCCCTTTAAGATTGGGAGAGGTAAAAATAATAGATGATGTAGACAGGGATATATTGCAAGATACCGTACAATCATGTTATAATACTAACAATTTTGAATGCCCGCCCAATTAATATTGAGATAATTACTTTTATGGAGAAGAGTTATAAAGAGGCTGTTGATGAGATCAACTATAAGATAGTTGAGCTTTCAACCCTGTATGAAATCGCAAAGAGTTTAGTGTCCTCTATTGATCCTGAGGTTAACCTCAGTTTCATTCTTGAAATCCTTTCCAGGAATATGGGCATGCGAAGGGGTACACTGACCCTTCTCGATCCGGATACAAAACAACTCTATATAGAGCTGGCACATGGACTTACAGAAGAAGAAAAGGATAGGGGTGTATATAAAGTAGGAGAGGGTATTACCGGGAAGGTAGTAGAGACCGGAGAGCCTATAATTATTCCTGATGTTGGTAAAGAACCCCTGTTCCTTAACAGGACAAGGTCAAGAGGGGATATATCACGTGAGAATATATCCTTTATCTCAGTTCCTGTAAAGGTTAAGGGTGAGACTATAGGGGTGCTTAGTGTGGACAGACTTTTCAAGGAAAAATCGATTTCACTTGAAGAAGATGTCAGGGTGCTTACGGTAGTAGCATCACTGATAGGTCAGGCAATTACTATCGCCAAGATGGTTGAGCTCGAGAAGAACCATCTTATTAAGGAGAAGTTGAGTCTGCAGCGTGAATTAAAGTCTCCTTACAGATTTGCAAATATAGTATTCCAGAGTGACAAGATGCGTGAGATACTGGATTCTTCATGGAGGGTCAGTCAGAGTAAGGCGACAGTACTTTTGAGGGGAGAGAGCGGCACAGGGAAGGAATTAATAGCAAGGGCAATACATTATCACAGTAAGCGTTGTGATAAACCGTTTATTGGTGTCAATTGTGCTGCCATACCTGATAACCTGATCGAGAGTGATCTGTTCGGACATGAGAAGGGTGCCTTCACAGGAGCTATACAGACAAAAAGGGGAAGGTTTGAGATGGCCGATGGTGGTACATTATTCTTCGATGAAATAGGAGATATCCCTTTATCCACTCAGATAAAACTCCTTAGAGTGCTGCAGGAGAAGAGGTTTGAACGTGTAGGGGGATCTAAAAGTATAAATGTTGATGTGCGGATAATTACAGCTACCAACATGGACTTGGAGGCGGCTGTTTTGAAGGGTGATTTCCGGGAGGATTTATATTACAGGTTGAATGTAGTCCCTGTCAGAATTCCCCCTTTAAGGGACAGGAAAGAAGATATCCCGCCTCTCGTAGGTCACTTCCTTCAAATATATAATGAAGAGAATGGGAGGGATATCAAGATATCCAATGAAGCACTTGATACCTTATTGATGTATGACTGGCCTGGAAATGTAAGAGAACTTGAAAATTGCGTGGAGCGGATGATAGTCATGGCCAAAAATGAAATAATAATGGCAGAGGATGTTCCTCTCAATATAGGTACTGATTTTATTGTTGGAAAGGGTCAGGATGGTAGTCAAAATAGTTTCCTCAAGACACTGGATAGAACAATTGAGGAGATAGAAAAAGAGAGGATTATTGAGGCATTAAAGAGATGCGGATATGTCCAGGCTAAGGCTGCAAGACAGCTTGGTATTACTGCAAGGCAGATAGGATACAAGATAAAGAAGTATGGTATAGAGGATAAACAGATTTGAAGATACAGAGTATGACAGGGTTCGGGAGGGGTGAAGGTACATGCAATGGGATAAACTTCAGGATAGAGATACGTTCAGTTAATCACAGGTACTGTGATATTAATGTTAAACTCTCTGAACCCCTCATGAGGCTTGAACAAAGGATAAGAAATGCCATCTCTGCTAACTTCTCAAGAGGTAAGTTTGAGGTTTCTGTATCACAGATTGATTCACCTGGCAGGTACAGAAGAACCATATTAAACTTACCGGATTTAACAGAGTATCAGACAGGGATAAAAGAACTTTCAAGGATCTTTAAAATAAAATTTCACTTTAGAAGTGATATAGGGCTTGCTGATATAGCGGCACTGAAAGACCTGTTTGTTTCTTCAGAGATAGATTATAAAAACAGCGGGATTGATGAACAATTATTGAAGATATTGGATAAATCCCTAAAAGAACTTAAAAAGATGAGATTGAAGGAGGGCCGTACATTATATAAAGACTTAAAACAGCGAATTAATAATCTTCTTTATATGGAGAAACAGATTGAGCAAAGTATGCCAAAAGCCATAAGTGAGATTAAAGAGAGATACATTTCAAGGATAAAAGAGCTGTCAGAAAATATTAATATTGACATGTACAGACTTAATCAGGAGATTGCAATAATGGTGGAACGAATGGATATTACAGAGGAGGTTGTAAGGCTAAACAGTCACTTGAGCCAGCTAAAAGAGAAGCTTGATATGGGTGTGGTTGTGGGAAGGTCAATAGATTTTATTCTACAAGAGGTAAATCGTGAGATTAACACTATATCATCAAAGGCATCTGATATAAGGATATCCGGCACGGTAGTTGATATGAAGGCGGAAGTAGAGCGTATAAGAGAACAGGTGCAGAATATAGAATAACAACCGGAATCTGATTGAGTATTTTTGAGTATTTTGTATTGCGAATTTTTTACTGGATATTGTATACTATATGGCTAAAGTTATTCGAAGCCAAAAAGAGATTTTAAAATATGATAAATGCTGATACCGGTGGAGGAGCACATAAAAGTCCATGGGTAAGAAAGGGGCTTTTATTTGTTGTTTCTGCTCCTTCAGGTGCTGGAAAGACAACCCTGTGCAAAGAGGTTGTGAAATATATTCCCAACCTTCAACATTCCATTTCCTATACTACAAGGGCTGCAAGACTAACAGAGATGAACGGTACAGATTACCATTTTGTATCTGTAGAAGAATTCAAAAAGATGATAACTGAAGACGAATTTGTAGAATGGGCTATTGTGCATGGCAATTATTATGGAACGTCAAAAAAAGACCTGAATAATTTGTTGGACAATGGTATAGATGTAGTACTTGATATTGACTCGCAGGGGGCTAATCAGATTAAGAAGAAGTTTTCAAATGGTGCATTTATTTATGTATTACCCCCATCCTTTGAAGACCTCAAACAGAGATTGACGATCAGGAAGGGTGACTCTCCTGACGAGATTATGCGAAGGCTTAAGATGGCAAGAGAAGAGGTAAAAGAGTACAGGATATATGACTACCTCATTGTTAATGATGATTTTGTTATTGCGCTTGAAAGGCTTAAGTCCATAATTATTTCATCAAGGATAAAGATTGACCGTGTCAACCCGGATTGGGTAAAATATAACTTTTTTGCATAAAAAAGGAGGTTAAGTATTATGGAGATAGTTTCTCTGCCGGTAGTTATTGATAAAGAAAAAATAGACAGCCGGTTCCGTTTTGTTGTCCTTGCCACAGAGAGGGCGAGGGAGATAATAAACGGGGCAAGGCCTAATATACAAACGAGGTATATAAAGTCATCCACAATTGCTATTGAGGAGCTTACAGAGTGTAATGTTGAATATTTAACCGGGAAAGATGCGCGTAAGGCCATGCAGGATGCATCATCCACAAAAGTATTACGGGATTTGAGTGTTCCGGGTGAAGGTGCAGAAGAGGATGAAACAAAGAAAGAGATTGAAAAGGAACTGGGTGTATATGTTCCTGAACCTGGGGATATCAAAGAATCCGGGGGCGGGGAAGAGTGACACTTGCTGGTAAGAAGATAATATTGGGTGTTACGGGTAGTATTGCGGCCTATAAGGCAGTTTTTCTTTTGAGGAGATTAATAGAAGAGGGTGCAGATGTCACAGTTGTTATGACACGGTATGCAACGAACTTTGTTGCACCGCTAACCTTCCAGGTACTCTCAAAAAAACCGGTATATTCCGGGATGTTTGACCCTGACCAGGGAAAAGATATCATACATTTGTATCTCAACAGGGGCGCTGATGTTATACTTGTGGCCCCTGCAACAGCCAATATTATCGGCAAGATGGCAAACGGCATAGCTGATGACCTGTTAAGTACAATGCTTATTGCAGCCCGATGTCCTGTTATATTAGCACCGGCCATGGACTATGAGATGTATGAAAATCCAGTGGTGCAGAAGAATATCTCATACCTGCGAAACTTAAAAATAGATTTTGTTGGACCGGAGACCGGGCTCCTGGCTTCTGGTGACACAGGACCTGGCCGGATGTCGGAACCTGATGATATTATTACATTTCTTGAGGATAAACTTGGGATAAAGGGAGATCTTTCAGGACATACAGTTCTGATAACAGCAGGTCCTACCCGTGAGGCCATAGATCCGGTGCGGTATATAAGCAGCCGATCCTCAGGCAAGATGGGATATGCCATTGCAGAGGCTGCAAAAAGCCGGGGTGCAAAGGTGATACTGATTACAGGTCCGGCATCATTAACCATACCACAGGGGATTGAAGCCATAAACGTAATTACTGCGGAAGAAATGCTTGATGCTGTTATGAATAGACTTTCAGATTCAACTGTGCTAATAATGACGGCAGCGGTTTCAGACTTTCGTCCTGCAGAGAAGGCCATATCAAAAATTAAAAAGGGTGAGGCGATAAATCTAAAACTAATTAAGACACCTGATATTCTTGAAGAGGTCTGTAAAAAGAAGGGTAATCAGTTTGTGGTTGGATTTGCTGCTGAGACAGAAGACCTTATAACAAATGCAAAGGAGAAGCTGAGAATCAAACACTTGGATATGATTGTTGCTAATAATGTAAGCCTTCCTGGAGCCGGATTTGAGAAAGATACGAATATAGTCACATTGATAGACAAGGAAGGTAAAATAAAGGAGTATCCTGAGATGCCAAAGTCTGATGTGGCTGACATGATATTAGATAATGTGATTAGTAAAATAAATAAAGGGTATAATGGATAAACATAGGACAGACAAGTTCTTTATTGCCATAGCAGAGGAGCATATAAAAGCAGGGATGCTTGATGAGGCAATAAGCGTGCTCAAGGAAGGTCTTCAGACATATCCTAATTACCTGGGTGCCAGGGTATCCCTTGGAAAGGCGTATCTTGAGAAAGGGATGGTTCATGAGGCAATGAGAGAGTTTGAACATGTTGTACAGGTTAGCCCTGATAACCTTCTTGCCCACAGGAAATTAGTATCGATATATAAGGACATTGGAAGGTTTGATGATGCAATAAAGGCATGTGAGATATTGCTGGTGTTCAATCCAAAGGATAAAGAGATTGCAGATTTACTTTCAAATCTCATGAGAGAAAAGATGGAGAAGGTATCTCAGCATGAAAGGACGACCGGGGAAGATAGTATTACATCCAGTCCACGGCAGGAAGCAGGGACTATTGATTTTACATCTTCGTGGGAGATTGCAGATCTAAAAGGAAGGGAAAAGGTTCATGATAAAGTCATAGAAGAGTTTGTTACCGAGACTATGGGTGATATATATATTGCCCAGGGAGATATAAAAAAGGGTATTGACATCTACATGCGGATAATTGAGAAAGAACCGGAGAATGAGTCAGTAAAGAAGAAGTTATTTGATTTAACAGATAAAAAGAAATTACATATAGACCGGCTCCAGGGTTTTCTTGATAAGGTTCAGAAGAATAAGAGGGGGGCATGGAAAGGATATTAGTTATCCATGGTCCGAATCTGAATATGCTCGGCAAGAGAGAGACAGTGGTATATGGAAATCTGACACTCGATGATGTGAATGAGAATGTCAGAATCCTTTCAAAAGAGCTCGGTGTGGAAGTATCATTCTTTCAGGCCAATTCTGAAGGGACCCTTATAGATAAAATCCAGGAGGCCGCGGGAAGATACCATGCCATTGTGATAAATCCAGGAGGTTACACACATACAAGCGTGGCCCTCAGGGATGCCATTGCAGCAGTAGATGTTCCTGCGGTTGAGGTTCATATTTCAAATATATACAGGAGAGAGGAGTTCAGGAAGCATTCTTTTATCTCAGGTGTTGCTGCCGGTCAGATCAGCGGGTTTGGAATAAACAGCTATTTATTGGGATTGCGGGCAGCGGTTGATATTGTAAGGGAGAAAAAGGAAGCCCAAAAATCAAAATGATCAGGAGGAGAGACTTTGATTACCGTCAGTGATTTAAGGGTGGGAAATAAGGTTGAAATAGAAGAAGAACCATACTTAGTGGTTGATGCCCAGCATGTTAAACCCGGGAAGGGTGGTGCATTCTGCAGGACCAAATTAAAGAGTCTTAAAACCGGCAGTGTTTTAGAGAGGACATACAGGGTAAACGAGAAGCTTGATGTGCCAAATTTAGAGGAAAAAGAGGTACAGTAT
>MHER01000012.1 GCA_001805205.1 Nitrospirae bacterium RIFCSPLOW2_12_42_9
CAGGGAGGCATCCACCTTATCCGGAGGCGAAGGGCAGCGCATAAGACTTGCAACCCAGATTGGCTCAAGCCTTGTCGGCGTACTTTACGTACTGGATGAGCCAAGCATAGGTCTCCATCAGAGGGACAATGTAAGGCTTCTTTCCACCCTGAAAAGGCTCAGGGACCTCGGTAACACTGTCCTTGTGGTAGAGCATGATGAAGAGACTATCAGGGAATCTGATTATGTAATAGATATGGGGCCTGGTGCAGGGGTACATGGCGGAGAGATCGTTTCACAGGGGACACCGGAAGATATAATGAAAGATAAGAACTCTATGACAGGCCGATATCTGAAAAGGGAGTTAATAATATCACTACCCGCACGTCATAGAAAACCAGTACGATATTTAACCATCAAGGGTGCCAGGAAAAATAATCTAAAAGATATAGAGGTCTCGGTACCGGTCGGACTGTTTACAGCTATAACCGGTGTCTCCGGTTCCGGCAAGAGCACGCTCTTATTTGAAGTCCTTTACAGGAACCTTATAAACAGTTTATACAGGAATACCAAAACTTACGATGGCTGCAATGCCATATACGGCCTTGAAGAGTTTGACAAGGTGATAAATATAGACCAGGCTCCTATAGGCAGGACACCGAGGTCTAATCCTGCCACTTATACAGGTCTGTTCACATATATCCGTGACCTCTATGCCCAGTTGCCTGAATCGAGGGTAAGGGGATACAGGGTAGGAAGATACAGCTTTAATGTTAAAGGGGGGAGGTGTGAGGCATGTCAGGGTGATGGTCTCATAAAGATAGAGATGCATTTCCTCCCTGATGTTTATGTGGTATGCGAGGTATGTAAGGGTAAAAGATACAACAGGGAAACTCTCGACATCAGATATAAAGGGAAAAATATCGCTGATGTGCTGGATTTAACTGTAGCACAGGCAATCGAATTTTTTGAACCTATCCCTCTTATCAGACACAAACTTGAGACATTGCGGGATGTCGGGCTTGATTATATAAAATTAGGCCAGGCAGCAACCACCTTATCAGGCGGTGAAGCACAGAGGGTTAAACTCTCAAAAGAACTCTCAAGGTATGCAACCGGCCGTACCATGTATATACTCGATGAACCGACTACAGGGCTTCATTTTGCTGATATCCAGCGGCTGCTCGATGTCCTGAACAGGCTTGTTAATTCAGGGAACACAATTGTGGTAATCGAACACCATCCGGATGTTATTAAAAATGCAGACTATATTATCGATCTGGGTCCTGAGGGTGGTGATGATGGAGGAGAGATCGTAGCATACGGAACACCAGAGGAAGTGGCTGCGGTGGAGCAATCATATACGGGAAAATTACTGAGGAATATCCTGGCAAATTAAATAGTTACTTAACCTTATGAATAAAGACTATACATTTCTGGCCCCGCTTAGAGACGAGGTCTTAAAGTGCATTAAGTGCGGGTTATGCATGGCAGGATGCCCTACCTATGGAATAACAAAGGATGAGACCATGGTGGCACGGGGGAGGCTCACTTTGATAAAGGCTGTGATGGAGGGAGGCATTGATGCATCAGATAAATACGAGAGGTATATAACCTCCTGTATAGGGTGCCTCACATGTGATATTAATTGCCCGAGCAACGTAAAGATAGGAGATATCATATTTGCTGCAAAGGCCCAGTTAGCAGCAACAAATGGATTGAATATCATTGAATGGACGGCCTCAAGATTGGTAGTTGGATTAAGGTGGCCTCTGCCTTTAATTTTAAGGTTTTTTAGACTTCCTATGAAGATATATGACTGGCTGCCGGTAAAAAGTCCATTTGATAGTCTTATCCCCTTTGTCAGGAATAATGTGAAACGGAGACTCCCTGATATTGGAAAGAGGCCTTTTTCATCACAATACCCTGAGATAATAAAAACAACAAGTAAAAGACCAAAAGGAAGGGTGGCCTTTTTCCCGGGATGCGTTATAGAATTAAGCACACAGGATATAGGCCGGGCAACTGTAAGCATACTCAATAAACTTGGCTATGATGTAGTTATACCAGAGGGGCAATATTGCTGCGGCAGCCCCCTTCAATCCCTCGGAGATGCAGCAACTGCCAAAAAAGTGGCACGGAAAAACATTGATGTCTTTTCCCCTTTAGATATAGAGGCTATAATTGTTTCCTGTGCCACCTGTGGTCACACCTTAAAGAAAGAATATCCTGTCTTACTTGGAGACAGGGCAAATGGAGACTATAACAAGGTAAGAGGGTTTTCAGAAAAGATTATAGATATACATGAATTTATTGTTTCACATCATGGGATTCCGAATCAAGTTCGGAATGACAATTATCAAGTTCGTAATAACAACAATCAAGTTCAGGCCAACAGACAGCGGGTGACCTTTCATGACCCCTGCCATCTTAAAAAAGGGATGGGGGTGTATCAACATCCAAGAGATATACTCAAGTCCCTGCCGCAGGCAGAATTTGTAGAGATGGAAGATGCAGATGCATGCTGCGGCTTTGGCGGTATATTCAGCCTATATTACTATGAACTTGCAGCAAAGATAGGGGAAAGAAAGGCAGAGAATATAAAACGGAGCGGTTCTAGAATTGTTGCAACTGGGTGTCCGGGTTGCAAGATACATATAGAAGATTCCCTGCACAGGGCTGGTTATGATGCTACTGTAAGGCATACAGTTGAACTTCTGGATGAAGTTTTAAATTGATTAACACTATTGAATTAATTATAATCTGATTATATCAAAAAAGGGGAGGGTGTTATGAAATTTTTTATCGACACAGCCAATATAGAAGAGATTAAGGAGGCTGAAAGCCTAGGCCTCATTGACGGGGTTACTACTAATCCTACGCTAGTATCTAAAGAAAACAGGGAGTTCAGAGGCCTTATAAAAGAGATATGCTCAGTTATTGATGGCCCTGTAAGTGCAGAGGTAATTGCACTTGATAGTGAAGGAATGATCAAAGAGGCAAGAGAACTTAGTACCATACATAAGAATGTAGTTGTAAAGATTCCGATGACCCCTCATGGATTAAAGGCTGTAAGAAGACTCTCCCAGGAACATATCAGAACCAATGTAACCCTCATCTTTTCACCATCCCAGGCCCTGCTCGCAGCAAAGGCAGGGGCTACTTATGTGAGCCCTTTTGTAGGCCGTCTGGATGATGTATCCTATGCGGGGATGGAGTTGATCACCCAGATAAGAACCATTTATGATAATTACGGATTCTCTACAGAGATCATAGTTGCGAGTATAAGAAATCCAATCCATGTAGTTGACGCTGCAATGATGGGGGCTGATGTTGCAACTATACCATTTAAAGTGCTGATTCAATTATCCCAACACCCACTTACAGATATAGGTATTAAAAAGTTTCTGGAGGATTGGCAGAAGGTTTCCCTGAAAAAATAAGAGGAAAAAAGAGGGACACTTACCCTGTTTCCAGGATATAAGAAAACAGGAAAAGTGTCCCTCGAATATAACAAATATATTATTAATCAGAGCATATTCTTTAATTTTGGGGCTGGTTTAAAAGAGACTGTCTTGCTTGCCTTTATCTTGATGGGTTCTCCTGTTCTTGGGTTCCTACCGGACCTTGCCTTCCGGCTCCTCACTGAAAACGTCCCGAATCCCGGATAAGCAAACCTCCTATCCTTCTTGATAGCCTTACATAATACCTCAAAAATGCTATCCAATACATCCTCTGTTTCCCTTTTACTGAGTGAAGACCCTTTTGACGCCTTTTGTACTGCATCAACTAATTCTGCCTTGGTCATACAGTATCACCTCCTTTCCTCTCCTTATTTATAATTTTAAGAGATATCTCTCATCATCAATATTTATGCCGAAATTTTAATGAAATGTAAACTACAAGTCAAGTACTAAATTATAATAAATTATAATATCCGGTTAAACAACTAAGTGTTCAACTCAAAAATTAAAGGTGAGAGATATGGTAAAGATATTTAGTCTGTATTCAGGGTCGAGAATCCCGAGAAATTCGTCTGTATAGGTTTCAGGAATATTATCCATAGCATAATTATCTCTTCTGTATATTTCCGTATAGAACCCTGTACCTATTCTTAACTCTTTAAAGCTGATAAAAGGACAGCTCAAGGAATTATATGCTCCTGTGAGTTTGTAAGATGCCTTAAGTTCATATATGTCTGTCTCACTACTGATATCAGGGAGATTTATACTCATAGCCTTTGAGTAATATTTACTGTATTTACCTCTGATGGAAATTCTTTGACTCAGATCATAATCAAAACCGATTACATAAACATCCGTAATATCTTTTATGGTCTCTGAATAAGGGGCAATAAAGTCAAGATAAATTACATCCTGCGAATATATAGGTACATTAGTCTCGGGGTCTATCAGTCCACTGTCATATGTCCATGAGTATTTACTTTCCATCTCTCTGTTATCATAAAAATATTCTGAATATAAATTCAGACTCTGGAATAATAAATAATTCGCATAAATAGAAATGGACTCTGCATTATACGCCTGTCTTCCTATTTCACTGTCAGGGTATTCATTAATCTCATAAGAGACGGCTGCACCTAAACCAAGATTATTAGTTGAGTAATCAAGGTTTGCGGTAATTTTATTTGAATTAAGGTTTGAAAGATCAAAAACCCGCAACTGCGTATGCTGGGTAACATCTGTCTCCGGATCATAGATATCTTCATAATATGAATGATTATAATCTCCTCCCCTGGTAGTATAGGTATATCCAAACCTCCCTGACAGGTTATCCAGTATAGTAGAATTAAGAGAAATAAATAACCTGTCTTCCTTCTCTTTCTCTACCTCCCTCTCTTCCCGTAAAGTTATCTTCTCCTCAATACCAGCATCAATCATTAGTCTATGAGTCAATGACCATGCGCCATCAAACCCTATACTCTTTGTAGAATAGTCAGTATACCTCGGTATCCTCGGGTATCTGATTGCATCAGTACTTCCATCTATCATAACATATGAAGGTGTATCTTCAATCTTGGGTGTATCATTCTTAAAGGAAAAGGTCCTGTATTTTACATTAACCCTCAAATCAGAAAGAGGCCTTGTAGAGAGTAATGAAGAAATCGTTAAATTCCTGACGTCTGAATCAATTGTATCTTTTGTGAATTCCCCACTAACACCGGACACTGTTGTTAATGGGATAAGCCCTATACTGTTTGTAACCTTGCTATATGACACTGTATTTTCCAGCCTTGTATTCTCTGTAAACCTTATGGAAGGACGCACGACAAGTGTATGTACTATATAATCCTCAACACCTTTAACACTTCCTGTTGCCCCCTCTATAGATATGTTATTCCATGGTACTTCTTCTGTGATATTGTTTGAAAATATCTGAAGACTATTGCTTAACTGTAAGAATATAGGGTCATCAAAATACTCTATCCCGAGTTCTATTGTTGTTGTGGTGTAATCTATCTGTTCAGGAATTTCATAAATTGCTGTGGAATTGTAAAGATTGCTTGTAAAGTTCTCCACTGTCAGAGGGCTATTTCCTTTCTTATCTTCCACTGATAAATTAGTAAAGATGATAAACCTATCCCTCGGTGTAAATTTAACCATAAAGTTATGCAAATCCCGTTGTGTAGAGACATCATCATCTGAAGAAGATGCCCCATAGTCATGTGGGAATCTGCTCAAACCCACTCCAACATCGAGGAGACCGTATCTCCTGTATCCTAAATTCCAATAACCATCATCAATGATATTAGTCAGGAAATATGACCTTTTAACTTCACCTGTAAATTCCTGGCTCTGTGACTCATAATTAAGACTGAAATATTCTATATACGGCCCTTCCGGGAGATATCTGTACTCTGCAGCCTTTGAATATCCGTTGTCGAGTTCTACTGTCTGGTATCCAGGCGTGAATTCGAGTTTTATATCACCAGAAATAATTGGCTGCGGGACCTGGATGCCTTCTATCGGAGTCAAGGGCAAGACTTCCTCTTTTTCCTCATCCACTCCTGGCGGCAAGGGTTGTTGAGCATCACCTTTTCCTTCATTCTCTTCCGGTAGCAAAGGCGCACCCACCTCTTTTCCCTCTTCCTCAGTTGGCGGCAAAGGAGTTGCGTCCCCCTTTTTTTCTTCCTCTTCAGGGACCGGAGCCAGTTGAAGTGGTGCCTGGCCATCCTCGACCTGGGAAAAGGCCGCATTCACTGCGATAAGTATTAAAAAGACTATTAAAAAAATACTCTTCATCTTTGTAATCTGGCGCCTGAAGGGTGTCTGGACCCATGTATCATAGGATGACAATTCGTGCACCCTTTATAATAAGTAAACCCACTGTGTGGATTAAATACATCATGCCTGTCTATACTGGATGGCAAATTCTTAGGAAGGTTAGTATGGCACTCAAGACACAGGAATGGTTGACGCACTTTTAATAGTGCATTGTTTACTGATGCATGCGGGTCATGACACAGGAGGCAGTTTTCCTGCACCGGGAGGTGGTCGAATAAGTATGGACCTCTCTTCTCTGTATGGCATTTATAGCAGTTCTCATTTACAGAGGCAGTGGTAAGAAGGCCAGGGGTGTCAGACCCGTGCGGAGAATGACATGTGGAACAGGTCATCTTTGCCTCATCATGCGAGAGGTGAGGAGAACGGAATATCTTCCCCTTTTCCTTTATATGGCATTTAAGGCATATCTCCATTTCTGACTTGCCTTTAAGTAAATACCGTTTTGAGTTGTTTTGCATGACCTGATGACAATCAACGCACTTCAATGTCCTTCCATGAGCACCTCCATTCCAGTAATGAAGGCCACTCTTATTATGACATCCGGTACACACAGCATTCTGTTCTTCCCTTGTATCTTTGGACAATGGACCAAAGGTGGTTATAACTAAATAATTTCTATTATCTTCAAGATGGAGGTTGCCGGAACCATGACATGTCTCACATTCTATCTTACTTTCCTTTGCCTTATCCGGTTCTATAAAACTCGGGTGCCATTTAGCATGGATAGTATCGTTCCATTTTTTAAACTGCTCCTCATGACAGGTTCGGCAACTTTCACTCCCAACCTTTTCCCTTTTCCTCTCAACAGGAGTTGGCTCCATAAATACCTTCTCTTTAGGGAGGACAGGAAGTGTAACCTCTATCGGAGGGAGGGGTATAGTCGCTTCGGCAGGAGGGATCGGTACAGTCTCTTCAGCGGGCCGGACCAAGACCGGCTTTTCAGTCTGAGAAAGAGGTAATGTCCCTTCTGCAGGTCGGGCCGGGACTTCCTCTCCAGTCTGAGGAAGAGACACAGTCCCTTCAGCAGAGGGAACATGGGGCTCTTTCCCGGTATCATCCTCTGCATTCTTTGTCACTGCATCTGCTGCTTCATTTTCTGCATAAATATTATAGGTCTGGTATATAAAAAGGACTAATATCAGGACAATGAGGGGTGCATAGATTCTTTGAGTTTTCATACGAAAATTTATTTATACTATAAATAAGCCTTGACCCTTGTCAAGTATAATTAAAAGTTCTACAATCTACTAAAATCCATGCAAAAACTTTACCTGATAGATGGAAGCTCATACATATACAGGGCATATTATGCAATAAAAGGCCTTTCAACCTCTAAAGGACTCCCCACAAATGCCATATACGGCTTTTTCAACATGCTGATGAAGATATTAAATGAGAGGAAACCGGAATTCCTTGCTATTGCCTTTGATCCAAAAGGCCCGACCAAACGGCATCTCGCATATGAGGCATACAAGGCACAGAGACCCCGTATGCCAGATTCCCTGTCAGTACAGATACCCTATATACATCGACTTGTTGAGGCTTTAAATATACCCATACTGATGATGGAGGGTTATGAAGCAGATGATGTCATTGGGACTGTTGCAAAGAAATGGGAACATGAAGGTTATGAAATAATAATAGTGACCGGTGATAAAGATATGCTCCAGCTCATAACCCCGCGTATAAAGATCTATGACCCGATGAAGGATAAGCACTATGGAGAATCTGAAGTCGTCGGGAGATTCGGTATTCAACCGGCACAGGTAGTGGAGATTATGGCTCTTATGGGTGATTCTATAGATAATATACCGGGCGTCTCAGGCATTGGAGAAAAGACAGCAAAAGAGCTTATCTCTATGTTTGGCAGTGTTGAAAATCTACTGACACATCTTGAAGATGTTAAAAAACCAAAGCTCAGGAAACTGTTAGAAGAGCAGGCAGACAATGCAAAACTTAGCAGAGAACTGGCATTAATTCAAACAGACCTTTCAATAAATATAGACCATAATGAATTTAAAATGGCTAAACCCGATCCCGGTAAAATGATAGAACTTCTCAGAGAGCTTGAATTCTCAAGCCTCCTAAAGCTATTTACCCCTTCACAGCCTGAACAAGGCGAAGAAAACTA
>MHER01000013.1 GCA_001805205.1 Nitrospirae bacterium RIFCSPLOW2_12_42_9
TACACTTAAATCCAGTGGAACTACAAAGATGAGCAGTGCACTTTCTTCCTTAAAGGATGCAGTTGCCTGTTTAGATAAATCATATGATTTTGTTATAAACTCTGACCCTGATCCCTTTACGGATAATGGTATAAACTTTCATGAAATGAGTGGAGAAGAACAAATAAACCTTGAGAATTGGATCAAATTCGGTACTAACACCCTGAATGGTCCTGCTGATTTTCCTCTTGAGAGGGGAGATGATGGTGTCTCATTTACAGGTGATGACAAGTATCTCAGGATGGACATATCAAAGTTCTTCTTCGCACCGCTTGACAGAACAGACCTGCCCAAATTTGGCTATGATCTCCCTATAGATGGTACATTATCCCTGCAGTATAATTCACCGGAACATAAGGTTGTTGATGATGAGATAATAGATAGCGAGATATGGCTCACCAGCGATTTTCCTAACATGACATTGAATGGTGTATTTCCGGACGGCCATCCTGATTGGGATGCCAATCTCTATCTTAAAGAGGCAATATTATTACCTCAGGAGGCATGGGAGGGTGATGATTGGAGTGCAAATATAGCACTCGGAGGAGATGGGAATATAACCCTTAGAAAAGAGGCATGGAATTATGAGACATGGGATATAGAGGTTAGACTGTTCACTATTAATCCCATAGATGGTTCTTTAATCAATACAACGTCAGGTATTATGAGTATCTATGAGGAGAATTCGATTAACTGGATTAATCAAAGGGTCTGGCATGGTAATAAGATGTGGGCATCTGGTGGTTATACTGACGAAGATTATGATGATTTTGAAGGGGTTTTCACAGTCAATCAGAACGGCCTTGAGTTAGGTTCTAAACAGATCCCTTTGTTTGATGACGAATATAGTGTTGGTGGCATTGCCAGTGACGGTACTAACCTGTATGCAGGTATTTGGAAGTGGGATGATTGGGATGATGACAGTGATAGCATCACAGCAGGAGTTGTTAAATTTCAGACAAATGATTCAGTGATACCCACAGCGTCATTACTTGTTCCTACCGGGGAGATGCCTTATTATCTGACCTTTGGCGGCGGTTATCTCTGGGTTACTACAGGTGATGGTGTTATGAAGGTTAATCCTGATACAGGCAAGGTTATAAAGAGATACGATGGCCCGGGGGATGCACCCCAGATGTATTACGGGGGGAGCTTATGGTCAGTGCAAGGAAAGAAACTCATTTCCTTAATTGCACCATAAGGTTTGTAATGCCATTTAAACGTTCATGACAAGGCTGTTGCTCGACCATGGTATATTTTGAAAACTATTTTGACAACAATCTCTTTCTTGACAGTGTCTTATGTTTGTAATACAATCATCATATGGTGATCTTTGATTCATCCACTTTGATCCTGCTTGCCAGGACAGAAGTGCTGGAAGTGTTTATTGCAAATTTTACAGGACAGGTGCTTATACCGGAAAAGGTCAAAGAAGAAGTTTTGGTGAAGGATGGCACAGAAATGCTGCAGGTGGCCGCTCTGATTGAGGGCGGGCAAATTAGTGTTTTGAGGGTATCTGATAGGAAACTGCTGCAGAAACTTGTGGAAGATTTCAATATAGATTTAGGCGAGGCAGAGGCTATAACACTTGCATTGCAGAAAAGGGGAGCGATGGTTGCCACCGACGACAGAAATGCCATCAGGGCATGTAAACTCTTGAAAATAGATTTTATTACAGCGATAGCCATTTTGATAAGGGCTGCCGAGAAAAAACTCTTTAGCAGGAGTGAATCGCTCTTAAAATTAGAAAAGCTCGAAGCCATCGGAAGATATAAAAAGTCAATAATTGCCGATGCTAAAAAGCAAATAAAAGGAGGATAATTAGCATGTCTGTAAAAACCTTGAGTATTCGCATAAATGAAAACGACTACCGTTCCCTCGTCTCTCTTGCCAAAGAGGAGAAAGAGGACGTCTCAAAGACAGTACGCGGGCTTGTTGAACTGGGACGATTGATGCTATCCATTGAAAAATACAAGAGCGGCGAGGCATCAATAGAAAAGTCTGCCCGCATAGCAGGCGTATCTATCTCAAAGATGCTCGATATAATGAAAGAACACGGCGTTACTGCGAACCTTGAAGAAGATGATTATCTAATGAGTTTAAAGACGGCAAGGAAGACGTGGTGACAGGAAAAAATCGGAAGTCTCTCAGTCGCAGCTCATCCGTAACCGCATGGCTTACATGGTGATCAGCAATTACAGCTTTGCTGCAGCCACTGGCGTAACCAAAGGAAAAGGCCGGTTTAATCAGTTGAACGGTTATATCATTCACAAGTAGGGATGTAAAAAAATATGAACTGAAGATTAAGGGTAATGGGCCGGATGAATCAATTCACCTAACGTTTACCTCCCCACCCTATTACAATGCAAGAGATTACTCTATCTATCAAAGTTATCAAGAATACTTAGAATTTTTAGCTGAGGTTTTTAAAGAAGTTTGTAGGATAACTAAAGAAGGAAGATTTTTCGTTCTGAAGATTTCCTCATCAAGCCTCCCTTAACTTACCATATCAACGGAGGTATTCTAACTATTGACAATAACAGGTATTTTCCCATAAAATGAGGCCGTGAGCCTGCTTATCCATTACGACAAATATTGTGACCTGTCAGGCGGAGCTAAGTGGGATCAACTCTTTGATCCTATGCTGCCACCCGACTCGCTAATTCCAGACCAGGCAATTCAAAGGGATATAGCCTCACGTTATTTATCACCTGATCAATTCCTTTATTCAGATGATATATCAGGACTCTATCCCCTTGAAATTCTATGGTTAAAATGGAATCTCTTTACTGAACTGTGTAAAGGAATTCTAAGATTCCATACTGACAAACGACAGCCCCATCTTTATTTTCACCCTGCCAATACCATGATTACTATCCCTGCTTATGTTACTGATTCTCTGCCGGCCCGCTGGATTTTTGGACTGAGGATCCCTGATTCAGAGATTTCTATCCCTTTCAGAGACCCTGATATACCGGCCCAATATCTTCCGAGGCTTTTCTCTCCACCAAAGGATTCTCAGAGTCTGTATGCGGCACCAATTATCAGAAAACGGCCTCCGGGTCATGAAGAGGATGTTACTGTATTGATCCGTTCAAAAGAAAAGGTACGAAAACATCAGGGGTCTGAAATCCGTGCAATCCTCCAGGTTCACCTTATATCAGAGAATATCCGTCCATCGGAATATTCTGAGATGGATGTATTTAATGTAATACTCCGCTTTAATGATGAAAATATACCGCCGGTTAATATATGGGGGAGTAAGATAGAATCACCTGAACGTGGTCTTCCGATTAAAGGGAATACAGACCCGATAACCACTGCTGTGTGGGAGGCCCTTGAGAAGGAAAGCCAGTCAGTCTTCTATAAGTCAAAGGTGAAGATTTATCAGAGCCTTCATGTCCCCTGCGATCTATACAGCCTCGGGATGATGTTATTCAGGACATTTCTTGTTAATGATAATCAGGACTTCTTTATGGTCGATCAGATGATTCACAGGATTGCAGACAGCCTCGAACCAATGGTCCAGGGGTTGGAACCTGACAGGGACAAGGATATCCTTATCAGGAGACTCAGGACGCGTTTTATTGAAGAGAGGTTATTTCCAAAGGAGACAGTACTATTCAGAGGAGAGGATCGTGGAGGTGCAGAGGGGTGCAGTTTTATCCCGGATGATATATGGTATGAAATCATTCTTACAGGACTACGTTTGATTACCTGGATACCCGGATTCAGTTTTTGCAGGAGTCATGGTGATTTTGATATAGAGAATCCTCAATATTCCATGGATAAGGTGATGAGGCCGGTTCAGGATCTCCGGAGGCGGATCAGGATCGAGCTGTTCGGTTCACGTCAGAGGAACAGGGAGGTCCTTGAGGTTTGTGACATGGTAAGAAAAGAACTTACTGCAGGCATGGAAATATAAGATGTCATTTAAACTTATGCTGCGTTCAGCTTATGATAAACTGGATAGCCCTGTATCCGAGAGATCTTTTAACAAGGACATTGTTAGTATAGGCCGCAGGGATTTCAATGACCTGCAGCTCCAGGATCAGAGGAGGCTCATATCAAGCCGTCATGCAGAGATCCGGAAGAAGGGGAATAATTTTATGGTAGTAGATGTTGGAAGCAAGAATGGCACACAATTAAATGGTCAGCGTATTGATGTAGGAAAGGAATACCCCCTGAAACAGGGTGATCAAATAAACATCGGGGATTTTCTTATTGAATTTATGCCCATTATTTCTATTTTACCTGAAGGAGAAAAGGTACAAAAAGGTCTTGATTCTACTACTATTACATCAGATGTTACAGAGGAGGTTCAGGAACTCATTGCGAAGTTGAAGTATATCTACGCTGATCATCTAAATGAAACCAATGAAGAGAGAAAGACCCTGATGCTGGAGATTATTCGTAAGGCAATTGAAGGGAAAGATGAAGAAGATTCAAGAAGGATTATTGACCTGATAAAGAGCCAATTCCCGGAGAAAGAGTATCAGCAGGGAAGGGTTCTGCAGAGTCAATCAGAACAGATAATGGAGTGTAAAACTCAGGAATACGAATTGTATAAGACTGCCTATCATGAACTTATAAATATTGCAGAGAGGTATCTCGCAAATCTTGAAGATCTGAGGTCTCCGGAGAGTGTGAAACAGCTTATAAAACGGATTGATATGGCCCTTAATACAATGATAGAATGTCTTGCTAATGCGATAAAAGGACGTAAACAGTTCGAGGAGGAGTTTGATGTTGAGGCAACAAGGATCTTCTCATGGAAACCAAACCCGATCAAGCTGGCTGAGGATAGCAGGGGGATTGGAGAGTATCTGATAGACTGGAGGAGGAAAGAGTCTATGGAGCAGGTTTCTTCCAATCTCGCGGATGCATTTACAGATCTGGCACTCCACCAGATGGGATTAATGGCAGGATTCAAGGAGTGTCTCAGGGGCATTCTAAAACAACTTGACCCTGAATCATTGGAAGCCGAGGGGCAGGCCTCAACTGTAAATCTCGGGATATTAAAGATACATCCCCAGTTCGGGCCTTTAACAAGTCTTGCAGCATGGAACCGGTTTAAGGAAAAACATAAAAAATTATCAGAAGAGGAGGTAAAAACCTTTGAAACTATTCTTGGACCCAGTTTTGCAAAAGGATACCTGTCAGTACAGGAAAAGAAGAAGAAGGCATCTTAGCGGATTATCCTTAATTGTTTTATTTCTCATGATATCAACCTTTGTAGTTGCCTGCGGCGGTAAGAAAAATATTCATATCTCCATGGAGTCTTCAAAATTCCTCAATTTAGACGACAGCGGGGCCCCGCTTCCGGTTATTGTAAGGGTTTATCAACTGAAAAATAAGGAGAACATGGAAAAGGCAGATTTTTTGTCACTCTGGAAGTCAGACAAAGACATACTCGGTGAAGACCTCCTTGATCGAAGTGAAGTAACACTTCTCCCTGAATCCACAATCGAGCTGAATGTTGAATCAGGCAAGGATGCAGGGTATCTTGCTGTAATGGTCATGTTCCGGAAGCCGCAGGGGGGGAGCTGGCGGCAGATTATTCCGCTTAAAGAATCGAGGGTTCACTCTGTAAAGATATCTGTGCATGAGAGGAGCCTCAAGATAATTAACGTAAAATAAAAGGATGATTAAACATGAATTATTTTAAAAAGATTATCTGGAATGAGGGGATGTTCCTGACACCGCATCACTTCCAGCAGTGGGACCGTTACAATGAGGCAAATATATATGACAGGCTTCGGTTCTCCACGCCATACGGTTGGGGTGTCAATGAGATGAGTATTGATAATGACGGCCTGGCAAACGGCAGTTTTACGCTGCTTAATTTTTCAGGTGTGATTCAGGATGGCCTGATAATAAGGATTCCGGAGCAGGACCTCCCGCCGGAGACACGCCATGTAATGGACCTCTTTCCCCCATCCATGGAACATCTGGATGTATACCTTGGTATACCTGTATATAACCCTTCGGTTTCAAATTGCAGGATGGATGATACTGCAAGGTCACGGCCCACCCGTTTTACAGTAGAATATACAAAGGTCCCTGATGAGAATACAGGGGAGAATCTGCGGGAGATTGCAATTGCCAGAAAGAACCTGAAGATATTCTTTTCCGGTGATGAGACCGGAGATAATATAACCCTCAAAATTGCAGAATTAATCAGGACACCCGGCGGGAGTATTACCATCCGGGATACCTATGTGCCTCCGTGCCTTAACATTTCAGCTTCACCATATCTGACAAGGCTGATCAGGGGGCTGCTTGGGTTGATATCTGCAAAGAGCAGCTCACTTTCAGGAGTGAGGCGCGGCACAGGTGATGTAGTGACTTCTGATATGAAGAAGCTTGCACTCCTCCAGACAATCAACGGTTATATACCCTTATTATCACATATTAATAATACCGGGAAGACGCATCCTGAATCACTCTATATGATATTATCCAGGCTGGCAGGGGAACTGAGCACTTTTTCAACTGCGTACAGCCCTAAAGATATTCCTCCCTACCATCATACTGATCTATTCAAGACATTCGGTGAACTGGATAGAAAGATCAGGAGTATCCTTGAGGGTGCGACACCTGTCCAGTGTATAACAATCCCTCTGGAGGTTAACCGTGAGAATGTACTGGTAGGCCGTGTCTCTGATGAGAAATTGTTAGAATCAGCCCAGTTCTTTATTTCTGTTACAGGTGATCTTCCTGAGGATCAAATCCGGGACCTGATACCGAGGAGGATCAAATTAGGCTCACTCCATGAGCTGGATATGATTGTCAGTACTGCGATGCCCGGGGTCCGTATTTATTACACTCCAAGACCACCTTCAAGTATCCCCATGAAGGCAGGGTATCAGTATTTCAGCCTGGAGAATCACGGAGAATTCTGGAATTCGATCTGCCGCTCAAAGGTATTGGCATTCTATGTGCCGGCTGATCTTAAAAGATTGAAATATGAACTTCTGGCAACAAAGGAGTAAAAGACAATGCAGACTACCATACCTGCTGTACAAGGGCAGTTAGCTGAGGCCTTTTCTGATCTGTTCATCCTTACTGCTCAACTAAGGAAGGCAAGGGAATATGGGGACCCTGAGGCCCTGAAAAGGCGTATAAGGGAGATGTTTGATTCAGTAATCCAGAAAGGAAAGAATCTGGGAGTCACAGATGAATCCATTTTACAGGCAAAGTATGCCCTGGCAGCCTTTATTGATGAGACAATCCTGAGCTCCTCATGGTCACAAAAGGATCTATGGTCTTCGTCCCCGCTTCAGTATGAATTCTTTAAAGAGCACCTTGCCGGTGTGGAGTTCTTCAACAGGCTTGAGAATATACGTAAGGCATCTCCTATAAGCATGGACATCCTTGAGATCTACTATCTCTGTCTTATCATGGGATTTGAAGGTCAGTATAAACTGCACGGGAGGGATAAACTAAAATCCATTGTAGAAGAGCTATCAAAACTATTCAGGGAGAGACAGGGTGAGATATATCCACTCTCACCACATGGGAAGAGGTCAGATGAATTTATTGAGGTAATCAAACAGGGACTCCCTTCCTGGGTTATCGTGGTTTCGTGTTTTTCAATAATATTCTTCTTCTATTTAGCCCTTTCCTTTATGATACGCCGTGATGTCAGCAGTACAATGGATAATCTGAAACAGATCATGGGAGGAGGGCTATGAAAGGTCTTCTCTCCATAATAAAAAGGGCCTTTACCCTGATATTAAAATATCCAAAGATTATTATGGCTGCGGCTATTGTCCTCCTCATCTGTCTTATCTGGGTAGGCGGTCCCATTGTTGGGATCGAAAGGTTTGAGACAAGGCTGTTACTCACAATAGGTGTCCTCTTTCTCCTGACCCTTTCTCTTTTATTCGAGCGTTACAGGGCTGATAAGGGGGCAAAGATGCTTGAGCAGTCCCTCCGGAAACAGGCAGAGGAACAGGTTGTAAGTGCGAGGCCTGACAGGAAAGAGGAGATAGAGGCACTCAGAAACCAGTTTGATAAGTCCATATCATCTTTGAAACAATCAAAACTTGGAAAGGGACAGAGGGGGAGCGCTGCCCTATATGCCCTTCCGTGGTATATGTTTATCGGCCCCCCTGCCTCCGGTAAGAGTACAGCACTACTCCACAGCGGCCTGCAGTTTCCTGCCCTTGATACATCAGGAAAAGGGATCCAGGGGATTGGGGGTACCAGGAATTGTGACTGGTGGTTTACCAATGAGGCTATCCTCCTTGATACAGCAGGGCGTTATATAACAGAGGATGATGACAGGGAGGAGTGGCTGGGGTTTCTTGACCTGCTGAAACAATACAGGAAAAGGAAGCCGATTAACGGTGTCCTTGCAGCAATGAGTATTGCTGATATCTTCCAGTGTAATGAGGAGGAGCTGGAGGCGCATGCAAAGAATATCCGTGGCCGTATCGATGAATTGATTCAGCGGTTAGGGATAGTATTCCCTGTGTACCTTGTATTTACAAAGTGTGACCTCGTAAAAGGTTTTGTGGAATTTTTTGAAGACCTGAGCAAGACCGAGCGGGATCAGTTGTGGGGGGTAACATTATCAAAGGCTGCTACAAAAAATACACAGGCCGGTGAGATATTTGACCCGGAATTTAAGACCTTATTAAATAGCCTCCATACACGCAGGATGGCGAGGCTTTCTTCTGCCTGGGGTTCCCAGAAGATCCGTGACATATATGGCTTTCCGCTCCAGTTGGCCTCCGGGCATGCAAAGTTAAAGAGGTTTGTCGAGGTACTTTTTCAACCTAACCCCTACCATGAAAACCCGCTGTTTCGAGGATTCTATTTTACCAGTGGTACACAGGAAGGGACACCCATAGACAGGATCATGGGGTCGATAAGCCGTGCCTCCGGTCTTACTGACATGATCAGTGATGCATTTGATAGCCAGAAAGAACCCAAGAGTTATTTCATTAAAGACCTCTTTACAACAGTAATTTTCCCTGACTCCATCCTTGCAGGTGCATCATCCAGTGTGGAGCGGCAGCGTGATTATCTGAGGGTCGGAATATTTGCAGGCGCTGTTGCCTGTTCCCTCCTTGCTGTAATCGGTCTTTCATTTTCATTTGTAGGGAATAAGCATCTGATAAGTTCTATAAATTCCAGTGCTATTAAGGTCTCACAGATGGATGTTGAAGACGGAAGCAAATACACTGATAACATATATCTGCTTGATAAACTTGGTGTGAGGGTAGCTCAATTGCAGGACTATGAAGTAGATGGCGTACCTCTGAGGCTCCGGGGCGGGCTTTATCGCGGCTCGTCTCTTTATGTCTTCCTGCGGAAGATATACTTTGAGCGGTTTAACAGGCTGATTTTATTTCCGACCAGAAATTCCATTGAGCTTGAGCTTGGAGGTTTTATTTCAGGTCCGGGCAATCTTTCATCAGAGAGGGATAGTGATTATTACTATTCCCTGTTGAAGGCATATCTCATGATGAATGATCCGGCCCATATAGAGCGGGATTTTCTGGATCAGTGGCTGCAAAGGATATGGAAAGATTTTACAGATATGAACTATGGCAAGGATCAAAAATCAGGAGAGCTTTATCAAACTGTCTCAAGGCAGATTACCTTCTATACCCATCAACCGGATTATGCAGAGATTCCTCGAATAAATATTGATAAGCATCTGATGGAGGGTACAAGGCGGGAATTACGCAAGGTGCCTTTTACAGAGCGTTTGTATACAAGAGTCCGCAGGGAGGCATCATCGAAATTAGAACCTTATACACTTGATAAGGCAATGGCCGGTATTGAGCAGGATGTACTGATAAATGATTATAAGATACCAGGGCTTTTTACATATGATGGCTACAAAAATTCGTTTAAAACAACCATAAAGAGCGTAATAGAAATATCAGGTCAGGAGGGGTGGATTCTCGGTATCCCTGATGTAAAGCAGGAGGACCTGGAAGGTTCTGTTGAAAGGCTTTATTTCAAAGAATATGTCTCCCAGTGGCAGAGATTTATCGAGTCTACAAGGATGAGGCCTGTTGAATCTCTTTCTGATATGGTGAAACAGATGGAGACCCTGTCACAAAAAGATTCACCATTAACAGTGTTATTAATGGATGTGGTAAAAAATACTGACCTTGAAGGTGAGTCCGATGCAGGCGCCACTGGTATGGGTAGCGGCCTCCTTCAGAAGGTGAAGAAGGGATTGAGGCTGAGTGATAACAAGGAACGCCTGAGTTCTAAAGCAGATATAAACCCGGTGCTGGCTGAGTTCAGTTCTTTCCATGAGTTTGTATCCCCTTCAGGCGGAGGGAAAGAAGGCTCGCTGCTCGACCAATATTTTAAAGAACTCAGCGCTGCACGGGAAGCGCTCCGCTCTGCAGTGGATTCGGCTGGAACGGATCAGGGGGCTGCGGGATCAGGGACTAATGCAATAATACAGGCATCAAGAAACACAGATAGACTGCTTCTCGATCTTGATCCTGACTCCCGCCGGGTTATTGGTTCCCTTTTGCTGCAGCCATACCACGTGGTTGTTTCAGGTGTTATGACACGCGCTCAGACTGACCTTAATACAAGATGGAGTACTGAGATATACGAACCCTGTGTACAGAGTATAGGCGGACGTTACCCTTTCAAAAAAGACGGTGAGGATGCTGCACTGACAGACATCTCAGACTTTTTACATCCTGACAACGGCAGCTTATGGAGATTTTATAACAAGGATATCAAACCTTTTGTAGAAGAAGGTAAAGACCAGTGGGAGGTTAAGAAAGGCCTTGGGGCAGGATTACCATTGACTGCAGGATTCCTGGAGAATATGAGGCAGTCAAGGATGATCTCTGAAGGTTTGTTCCCCCGCGGGACCCCTGACCCTGAGGTATCATTTGACCTCTATCCATATCCCACACCTGGAGCAAGTGAGATATTATTCAGGGTGGATGGAAAGGAATTTCGTTACAGGAATGAACCCCAGGAATGGCATGAGCTTACATGGACAGGGACTTCCGGTAATGCAGGGGGCCTTTTGCAGGTTAATGTTGGCGGGACCCTTTATACCCGTAATTATCCCGGCAGATGGGGGTTTTTTAAACTGCTCAGTGCAGCCCGTGTGACACAGGTCAGTTCAACTCATTATCAGGTGCAATGGGATTTCAGTACTCAGGGTTCAAAGGCACTGAAGGTAAGGTATGACCTTAAGGCTAACAGTTACAGGAATCCCTTTAAACCCGGGTTGTTTTTAAAGTTCAGTTGCATGAACAAGATTGGATAGGAGTAATATAATGGTGGATTTCTCTCCCGGATATTTTGGCAAGCTCCCGATTTACCCTGATTTTATCAGGCACAATGCAACAAGCAGAGAGGTCAGTCAGCTTGATCAATGGTTTCAGGAGGGGATACATTTTGCAAAATCAAGATTAGGACAGGGATGGGCAGATGACTTTCGTAAGGCTGAATCATATAATTTCCTGTTTCAACAGGAAGGTTCTGAATATTATCTGTTAGGAATATATACACCCAGCAGGGATCAGAGCGGCAGGTTGTATCCCTTTTTTATTTTCCTGCGCATAAGCAAAAGAAGCTTCGATCTTCCTTTATATTTTGCTCCGGTATGTTTTTCTCCTTTTTTAGCCGGATCGTATGAGATTATACAGGGGGGATGGGAAGGCACTGATCTCAAGTCAATTGTATCAAGGCTTGAACAGATGAGTGCGCCACTGCTGAAAGATTTTAATCCGATAAAAGAAGGGTATCTCCGTTATCTTAAAGAGCAGAATATCCTTTCATTATGGAGAAATATATTTAATGATTTTGAACATGCCGGCAAATACCTGATAACCCATAACCTTACAAATATTCTTCAACCGCTAAGGAATCATTCCCTTAACAGGTTTGGTCTTGGCCTCAAGTTTCCGCTGAGTTCAAGGGATCAGGCAGAGACTTATGATATACCCTTCTGGTTTGATCTGGTCATTAGATTACTCAGGCAGGATAAGGTAAGCCCGGTCTTATTCTGGAACAGGAGGGGATCAGGAAATGCACCATCAATGATAGCCTTTCTTAATCAGCCGTCTCCTAAGAATTTTCTGTTATTAATCAGACCGGATATGAACAGTGATTTATGGTATGATCTGGTGCCAAGGGACCCTGCGGAGATTGACAGGGTATTGCCTAAGATCGATAAGGGACAAAAAGACCTTCTTGATAATGGGGATATCTCAGCGGGCGCCTTTCTTGCTGCTTTAGAGGCAGGCGGATGAAATGAAAGGGTATTAACATGAATGGTGAAATAACAGAATGGCAGGAGATTGGTGCAAGGCCTATTCGTCCTGATGCCCCATCCGGTGATTCTGCCCGGTATGACCCTGACTATGAGCGGCTTCAGACAGAGATAAATAAACTGGAAGGTTTTAGTGCTCAATCCATTAACTGGAAAGAGGTGGTTAACCTCGGCAAGGGAATCATTGGGAATAAATCAAAGGATCTTCTGATTGCATGTTATTTGTGCCGTGGATTATTTGAAGATAAGGGATACACAGGCCTTTTGTCAGGACTATCCTGCATTAATGGAATGGTGAATACGTTCTGGGAAACACTCTATCCTGAGGCAAAACGCATGCGGGCCAGGATTAATGCAGTAATCTGGTTATCTGAAAAGGTGGGGCCTGTAGTATCAAAAAAACAACCCCAGGGAGGGGAAAGGGATATTGTTAATGCATGTGCCCATGA
>MHER01000014.1 GCA_001805205.1 Nitrospirae bacterium RIFCSPLOW2_12_42_9
CAAGGGTCGTTATTATCAATTAGTGTAGAAGCTACTGGTCGCGATCTGACCTTAACTGGTCGAACAGATCTTTGGAATGATATCTTAGTTATTGCATCAAAGCATCCAATGCTTGGTGTTGGTTATGGCAGTTTTTGGATTGGTGATTTGGCAAATAATTTGTGGCAAAATCATCCATGGAAACCTGAACAAGGCCATAATGGATATATTGACATCTATGTTGAGCTTGGTGTCGTAGGACTGATATTGTTAGGAGGCGTGATAATTGCTGCTTTTAAAGGTGCATTAAGGACTTTAGAGGTTAATTTCGAATATGGAAGACTTCGATTAGTTTACCTGACTATGATTGTATTTCACAATATTACAGAGTCGAGTTTTGGGAGAGGACATCATAATCTATGGCTTTTATTCCTTTTTGTTGTGTTGAATATTCCTGAAAAAATAGGAGGTTCTTATGCAAGATAATAGAATAATGACGAATGAGGAGATGAAATCTGCTCACTCATTCATTATGAGAGAGAACCCCACACCAAAACTGAAGAAGCATATCTCTGTATGCATCTGCACTTATAAGAGACCTAAATGGTTAGATCATTTATTAAAAAAACTTCAAGAACAAGAGACTTCTGAATTATTTACATATTCAATAATAATTATTGATAACGATAATAGTCAATCTGCAAAGAGAGTTGTTGAAAATAATAAAGAATCTGTGGTTGCCATCGATTATCAATGTGAACCTGAAAAAAATATCGCACGTGCACGGAATAGAGCTATCCAGAATGCGACTGGAGACTTTGTTGCATTTATTGATGACGATGAATTTCCTCCTAATGACTGGCTTCTTAATTTATTAAAATCCTATTATACTTTTAAGGCAAATGGAGTGCTTGGTCCTGTTATCCCTAAATTTGAAGTAGAGCCGCCTGACTGGGTTTTAAAGGGTCGTTTTTGCGAGAGGCCAAAGCATGATACCGGAACAAAAATGCATTGGAAGTCATGTCGCACAGGTAATGTCTTATTAGATAGGAATGTTTTGGATAATAATAAGCAAAGTTTTGATCCCAATTTTGGAATGGGAGGTGAAGATGTTAAATATTTTAAAGATAGGATTGAGAATGGATATAGTTTTATTTGGTGTAACGAAGCGCCTGTTTATGAAATTGTCCCTGCGAGCCGTTTAACAGTAGGATATTTTTTGCGAAGAGCATTCCTACAAGGTAATATATCTTATTTGTATCACAATGACAGTATAGATATTAAAAAAAAGATAACTACTTTAATGAAGTCAAGTATAGCTACAATTATCTATACTATTATACTTCCTTTTGTTTTTTTAGCTGGGTTTCACCATTTTATAAGATATTTAATCAAAGATCTTCATCATATAAGCAGGCTTATGACGTTATTTGGGGTAAAAAAGGTAAAGGAAAGAAATTTATAGATTAGTGTAGTTAAATCATGGTGGGGTAATAATTTTATTATTATGAAAAAAGTACTACTTATATCCAATAAATTAATGCATTACAGGGTTTCTGTCTATAATTATTTTCATAGTAGATTCAGGGAATTTGGTTGGGAATTTATAGTAAGAAGTAACCAACTTCAAAAAGAGAACCCCTATCCGTTAAAATTCGATTTTAAGGAAGTCGAATTTAAATTCAATAAGTATCGTAAGGAAATTGAAGGAATTACACCGGACGTTGTAATCATCTTTCTGCATCTGAAGGATACCATTATCTGGCCGTTGATCTTCTGGCTGAGGTTTAAACAAATACCAATCGTTTTTTGGACAAAAGGAGCAAATCTTGATAAACCAAATGACAGATTAAGCCACTTGTTGTATAAATATATTCACAACAAATTTGACGGTATTATCCTGTATTCAAAGCACGAAATTAAGTATATTAAAGAAATAAACCGACAGAAAGTCTCTGTTGCCAATAATACTATCAACTTTGCTGACTTTCCTGATATAAAGGAATCGAAGAAAGAAATAAAAAAAGATTTTCGCATACCTTTTGACAAAGTAGTATTGTCTGTAGGTAGAATGGGCGCAGGTGGACAGAGAAAGAAGATACAGCACTTGATCGAAATTTTTAATGATATAGATACGAAGGGTGTTGGACTTGTAATTGTCGGATCCGGAATGAACGATGATCAGATGAAAATGATGAACGAGAAAAATACAATTTATTTAGGCGAGATATATGATTCCGAGAATATTCAAATAAGTAAAATATTTAAAATGGCTGATATCTTTTCAATCCCTGGCCATGTCGGGTTGGGCCTGAACCAGGCGTTTTATTGGAGTCTACCCGTAATTACCGAGGATGGCCTGCAACCCCCTGAAATTAATTACTTGATTGATGGGCGTAATGGCTTCATTGTTAATGGCAATGACATGAATGAACTCAAGGAAAAGATATTGTATCTCTTGAATAATGACGAAAAAAGGCTTGAATTCGCCAGAAATGCAAGGAAGGATATCTTGGAAAATGCTTCCATAGACAATATGTTCCTGGGTTTCAAAAATTGTATAGACTCACTGCAAAACAAGAGAATCAACCTGAGAAAGTCTTTCCATTAATAAATTATTTGAGGTGCAAAATGAAAATTGCTGTTTTCGGTCTTGGTTATGTAGGATGTGTCTCAGGAGCATGCATTGCAAAATTAGGTCATCAGGTGATTGGGGTTGACTCTAATGGGTTAAAGGTTGATATGGTAAACAGAGGGCAGAGTCCTATTATAGAAGAAGGCCTTCAAAAAATTATTGAGTCTGTTGTTAAGGAGGGAAAGTTCCGGGCAATATCGGATTGGAAAACAGCGGTGGCTGATTCAGAGATTGCATTGGTTTGCGTTGGCACACCAAGTAGAGAAAATGGAAGCATTAATCTTAAGTATGTAAAAAGGGTATCAGAGCATATTGGAGCGGCGTTAAGGGATAAGAAAGACTATTTTGTCGTTGGAATACGGAGCACAGTCATGCCTGGCACAGTTGACGGAACTGTTATCCCTATTTTGGAAAAACATTCTGGGAAAACTGTCGGAAAGGACTTTGGCGTATGCATGATGCCTGAATTTCTCCGTGAAGGAAGTTCGGTTCATGATTTCTACAATCCTCCGAAGAATGTAATAGGAGAATATGACACAAGATCAGGAGATGTCTTTGTTGAGTTGTTAAGGCTAGTTGAGGCCCCTCTTGTCAGGACACAAATCAGAACTGCTGAGATGGTTAAGTATGCGGATAATTCGTTCCATGCATTAAAAATTACATTTGCCAATGAGATAGGTAATATCTGCAAGGCATTGGCAATTGACAGTCATAAAGTCATGGATATATTTTGTATGGATGATAAGCTGAACCTGTCATCCTACTACCTTAAACCTGGGTTTGCATTTGGAGGATCATGCCTTCCGAAGGATTTAAGAGCTATTACCTATGAAGCCAAGATGCTTGATATTGAAACCCCTGTATTGAGTTCTGTCTTAAATAGCAACAAAATACAGATCTCGAAGGTGGTGAAGAAGTTACTTGAATATAAAGGTTCTTCTCTAGGATTTTTAGGTTTTAGTTTTAAGGCGGGCACTGATGACCTTCGTGAAAGCCCACTTGTTGAGCTTATTGAAACGATGATAGGAAAAGGTTTTAACATAAAGATATATGACAAATACGTTTCAATTGCAAGGTTAATTGGTGCAAACAAGGAATACATAGAAAAGGAGATCCCACATATTTCATCCCTCATGTGTTCATCGGCAGAGGATTTAATACGCGACTCCAATGTCATAATTGTGGGTAATCGTGAGGCTGGCTTTAAAGAAGCTCTTATTGCTGCAGTAAGGGAAGATCAGGTAGTTATCGATCTTGTTAAGATTGTCCAGGATGCCACAGAGATAAAAGGCGAATATTATGGAATTTGCTGGTGACCGACACCTTTATGACAAGAAAAATCATGACAAGGGGGGATTGACAATTGAGCGAGACGAAGAAGGCCATAGAGGATAGCTTAAATAAAGTTGAAAGGTGGGTTGAGGATCATAACTATAAGGGCTACGAACCTTTTGACGGTTTGTCTTCTCCTGTAAGACTTCTTACGCTTAATAATACTTTTGCCGAACGGCTTTTGCAGCAGCTTGTTCGACAAAGTCCGATCAACCTCCGGCCGCTACTTGGTGTAAAGCCGCTCGAATCTACAAAAGGGAGGGGGTATATGGCGGGTGGCTATCTCACTCGTTTTAAATTAACCGGAGATGAAGTTTACAAAAAGAAGTCTCAAAAATGCCTTGAGTGGCTTAAAAAGCACAAAGCTCCCGGATATTCGAACTACAGTTGGGGCAACTATTTTGACTTTTCCAGCCGTTCTGGAAAGCTGCCGAAGAATGAACCAATAATTGTATGGACAAGTCTTATTGGACAGGTTTTCTTGGATGCTTATGAGATTTTCAATGAGAAGAAGTACCTCGAGGTTGCTTCAAGTATATGTGACTGGATTCTCGATCTGCCCAGAGAAAGGACGGATTCGGGTACCTGTATTAGTTATTACGCTTTTATGCAGAGTTCGATTCACAACGCCAACATGCTCGGTGCTTCAATGCTGGCACGAGCCGCTAAATTTACCGGAGACTCTAAGGCCCTGAAGGTTGCGAGGGAGGCGATGGAGTATAGTTGCTCAAGACAACTCGACGATGGAGCATGGTACTATGGGGAATCACCCAACCGTCGCTGGATAGACAATTTTCACACTGGATATAACCTTGATAGTTTGAAGTGTTATATTGACAATACAGAGGACAAGGACTTTGCGGAGAACCTGAGACGCGGATTTGAATATTTTAAAAAGATTTTCTTCGAAGCGAATGGAAGACCAAAGTATTATCACAATAGGGTATATCCCGTGGATATTCAATGTGCTTCTCAGGCTATCGAAACTTTAGCTAATTTCTCCAAGTACGATGAATCATCTCTAATACTGTCAATAAAGGTTGCGAAGTGGACCATCAATAACATGCAGGACAGAGAAGGTTATTTTTATTATAGGGAATATCCTTGGATAAAGGCAAAGACCCCCATGTTACATTGGG
>MHER01000015.1 GCA_001805205.1 Nitrospirae bacterium RIFCSPLOW2_12_42_9
AAGCCCCCGTGGATGGAGATTGTCTCCATAGACAGGTGTTGTGTCTATTTCTCTGAGAGTCTCTATAAATCTATTTAGAACGTATCTTATATTTGTATCTGAAAATGGACTATTAAAGCTGCCCCTATCCTTGGTAAGAGGCAGGGTGTGTTTATAGGCAACTTCAGTTTTCCTGTTTTCATTAATACAACTATAAAAGAGATTACGGATACTTCCGTGTTTTCTCAAAACCTCCCTCAATATATAAATTAGACATGCAATATCAACCCCTTTACACATCCTGTAATAAAGGTTGTCAAAATATTCCCGATCTTTTTGCGGTTCAAAATTGATTACATAATCGAAAAGTCTTTCATTGGAAAGAGAAAGTATTTTTCTAATGACTGGCTTGAACAATCCTATCCTTCCAAAGGAAAGTGCTGATGCGATAAATCCGGAAATCTCAATATCTATTGGATCCTTGTACTGGTGGGGAAATTCCACAGGGTCATTTTTAATTAAATTTCGCAGGAGAGGTGGATCGTATATTCTATCAAGCGTCCTTTGTATGTGTGCTAATTTTTTATCAGTAATCTCCATATCTCAGTTATAGTTAAGAAATGAATAATTTACACATTACTTTTCCTGCTGATACAAGTTGGAATATGGGCTGATCAGCCACTTTGAGTGATTTTTCGATGAGAAGGTCTATCAGTTCTTCTGTCATACTAAGGGAATTTTTTAATAGGAATCAGGACTACTATACTATTTACCTTTATAGTATGTCAAGAAATTAACGCCGATATTATTAAAGAGTAAAATATGCCGAAGATATTGAGAGGTTAATGTTAATGGATTTAGAAAATAGACTCAGACAGCTTGAGACACTTATAACTGTTTCAGGGATGGTTAATTCTTCTCTTGAACCGTGGGAGATAAGGGAGAGGACCATAAAAGCAGCAACAAGACTTTTGGATGCAGAAGCTGGCAGTCTTCTGCTGATAGATCATGAAAGCGGTGAACTATTCTTTGAAGTAGCCGTTGGCGGGAGCGAGAGCAGGATAAAAGAGGTAAGGCTTAAAGCAGGACAGGGGATTGCAGGATGGGTGGCAGAAAAGGGAGAGTCTGTTATTATTCACGATGTCCGTTCAGACCCGAGGTTTTTTAAGGGTGCAGATGAGAAAACAGAATTTGTAACAAAGAATATTATATGTGTACCTGTAAAGGCAAAGGATAAGATCCTTGGGGTCCTTGAGGCTATTAACAAAAGGGAGGGGAGATTTGACAAGGGGGACCTTGAGGTATTTATAGCCCTTGCAAACCAGGTTGCTATTGCTATAGAGAATTCAAATCTATACCAGGAACTTAAAGAGGCCTTTTATGGAATTGCAGAGGCACTTGCAGAGACTATAGAAATGAGGGATCCCTATACAGGTGGACATACGAGGAGGGTTATGAATTACAGCTTATCTATAGGAATGGAAATCGGGTTATCCAAAGAGGCATTAGAAAAATTAAAGCTCTCTGCAATACTCCACGATATAGGGAAAATTGGAATCAGGGATGATATCCTTCTGAAAAAAGGGCGCCTTGATCAGGATGAATTCGAGAAGATGTGTATGCATCCTGGATATGGTGCTGAAATATTGGACCACATAAAGCAATTAAAGTATGTAATCCCGGGTGTAAGGAGTCATCATGAAAAATATAATGGCAAGGGGTATCCTGATCATCTGATGGGTGAAGAAATCCCTGTAATTGCTAGAATAATAGCAGTGGCAGATAGCTTTGATGCGATGACCACAAACAGGCCATACAGAAATGCCCTGAGCAGAGAAGAGGCATTTAAGGAACTTTGTGATAATAAAGGAATACAGTTTGATGCCAATGTAGTAGAGGCATTTCTAAAGGTATATAAGGAAATGGAATGAAGATAAGGGTTCTTGGATGTTCAGGCGCGCTGCTTCCCAATGCAAATCAACCCGCCTTTCTTGTAGATGAGAAAATCCTCCTTGATGCCGGTACAATAGGTAATGTTTTGTCTGCAGATGAACAATGGAAAATAAGGCATATCCTCCTGACTCATGCACACCTTGACCACATAGTAGGAATACCATTCCTTCTCGATAATATAGTAGTAAAGAATATAAGACATCAGGTAATGGTTATTGGTATTAAAGAGACTTTGAAGGCAATAAAAGAACATCTTCTGAATGATAAGATATGGCCTGATTTTTCAAAGATCCCTGATAAGAACTCTCCTGTACTTGCTCTAAGAGATATTAAATATGGCGTCCCTTTCAAAATTGATAAGTACACTATTTATCCATTAAAGGTACGGCATACAGTGCCTGCTGCAGGGTATATTATTGAAAAGGGTAGAAAAAGGCTTTTATATACAGGGGACACAGGCCCTGTCAGAACCACATGGAATGAGGTGAACAGGCTTGGATCAATCAGTGGAAGAGTTGATGCCATTATAATTGAGGTCTCTTTTCCAAACAGGATGAAAGAACTTGCCATCAAATCCGGCCATCTTACACCAAATCTATTGTATAAAGAGCTGCAGAAGTTAAATAATTTACCAAAGAAGATACTTATAACCCATCCAAAGCCGCTATATTATAAGCTTATAAAGGATGAAATAAATAAACTTATGGTGGAGGATATAGAAATACTCTCCGATAATATGATTATTACGATATAATCTTCTCAATAATCACCTTCAGGCCGGCATGTAATATGATTATAGTTGTTATCAGTATTGCATACAAAGTAAATCCTATCGGGTAAAACTCTCATGCTTAATATTGTTCACAGAAGGCTCCTATGGGGTGCAATAATAGCCTTATCCATAGCTGTGATTGTAAATGCCTGTTTATATCTCGGCCTGTTCGAAGAACTGGAGCTTAAGACTTTTGATATCAGGGCAAAATATTTCAGGAAACAGTTGCAACCACCGCCTGATATTGCGGTTATACTTATAGATGAATTATCTCTTAAGGTGATGAATCCTGTGGTAGGGAGATGGCCATGGCCGCGGTCTCTACATGCCGATGTAATTGACTTCCTTGATATGGGCGGGGCGAAGACCATATTATTTGATATACTGTTTACTGAAAATGAACAGGGTTCTCATTTTAGAGAGGGAAAGGTCTCGGATAGTGACGAAAGGATGGTAGAGGCTACCAGGTCTGCCGGAAATGTTTATCATGCTGCACAGATCCTTGCTGATTCTGAGGATGATTACAATAAGGATTATCTTAATAAACCGCTCCCTGAAGATTTTGTAAAACGCTTTTCAGTCCACGCTGAAGGTTCCTTTGCCGGTAATAACAACACCTACTATATACCTTTTCCGGAACTCTATAATGTGTCCAGAGGGATAGGGATTGTAGAATTTTCCCCTGATCTTGATGGTGTTTACAGGAGGACAAGGCTATTCAGACATTATCAGGGAAAAGTCTATCCCGTACTTTCTATAGCGCCTTTGATGCATACATCTGAATCTGAATATTTACAAGAGGAAGAAAGAAGACTTACCCGGGAGCCATACCTTATAAACATGTATGGAGGATTCAAACCATATTCCATGAGCGGTATTCTTACGTCAGTACAGAAGATTAAGACTGGAGAGTTGGATAACCTTCCGGTGGACCCCAATGAATTTAATCAAAAGGTCGTTTTTATAGGTGGGAGTGCAGTGGGCATTGAAGACCTTAAGGCCTCTTCACTTGATAACAAGACACCAGGTGTTTTTTTGCATGCATCTATTTACGGTAACATTAAAAATAGGGATTTTCTCAGGTATCCACCCTCCATAACAACCAGCCTTTCAATTTTGCTAATGTCTATTGCTATTACCTTTGGGATTCTATCGAGGCAGCATTTGATTTATCAGTTAGGGCTTCCGGTTTTTATTACCGCTGGATATATGCTTATAGCATTCTGGTGGTTTAAAAATAATATGGTATTGGATATTGTTGCACCGGTAACTGCTATTGTCCTATCCTGGCTGGGAACACTTGCCTATCTTAGTTTTACTGAAGGTAAGGACAGAAAAAAGATAAGGAAGATGCTGGAACAGTATGTCTCACCCGCAGTACTGTCATCTGTTGTGGACAGGGCGGGGGGGGACATATTGAAGGCTGAGGTGGGGAGTAAAGAGAACATTACAATCCTCTTTTCTGACATCAGGGGATTCACTACTATTTCTGAGTCCCTTGATGCAGAGAAGGTAGTTGAACTTCTTAATGAATACCTATCAGAAATGGTTGACGTTATATTCAAATATGATGGTACCCTGGATAAATTTATAGGAGATGCGGTTATGGCCTTCTGGGGGGCGCCCCTAAGGGTCAGTGATCATGGAAAGAAGGCGGTAGATGCTGCGCTTGAGATGAACAAGCGGCTGAAATATTTTAACGAGCGGATAAATGCGGAGGGTTTTCCTCAACTTAAGATAGGAGTAGGTATAAATACAGGTAATGTAATACTTGGAAACATAGGTTCCGAAAAAAAACTTGATTATACGGTAATTGGGGATAATGTTAACCTTGCATCGAGGATGGAGGGGCTTACAAAGGAATACGGATGTCCGATACTTATTGCTGAGTCAACCTATGAAGGGCTAAAGGGTTCAGTGATATGCAGGGTTGTTGATATGGTAAGGGTAAAAGGAAAAAGGCATCATGTCAGGGTATATGAGCCATTAGATCCTGATATATTGGGTCATGAATCGATTAGCAAAATAAGCATGTATGCAGAAGAAGGATTTAATTTTTATCAGAATAAGGAATGGAATAAGGCCATAGAAAAATATTCAAGCATACTTGAAATAATATCTGACGATACCCTGAGTAAATTATTTATTAAAAGGTGCGAAGATTTTATAGATAGTGAACCATCATCAATATGGGATGGGGTATATATGATGACTAAAAAGTAAAAAGGAGGCGCCATTATGACAAAAAATCTTTGGAATTTACTGAACAGTACAATAAGTATTTTTATGCTGCTGTTTTTGCCATCCGCTGTTTTAGCCGGAGACCTTTATGTGCAGAGTATAAAGGCCAGGATCCTTTCTTCCCCTTCACTTGGCTCACGGATAGTTGTTGAGGCAAACAGAGGGGAGGTTTTGAAAGAGTTGGAAAAGGAGGGGAATTGGTTCAAGGTGAGTTACAAGGAATCTACAGGCTGGGTTTCAAGGCTCCTCGTCGGGCCTAAACCCCCATCAGGCAAGGTGTCCGTACTTGAGGAGACTGAAGAGAAACTTGAAAAGGGCTCAAGGCGCCGGGCCTCGGCATTTGCAACTGCTGCTGCAGCAAGGGGTCTGGCGGAAGAGCGTGCAAGGATCAGTGATCAGTTAAAGGTTGACTATGACGGCTTGGAGTGGATGGAGAAGATAAATATAAGCGATGAAAAGGCCGCCATGTTCATTATAAAGGGGGTGGGAAAATGAATCGTTTATTTAAACTCATATCCTCTATTCTGTTCCTTACCTTTCCTGTATTTTATATGACGGTTTCACATGCATCTGATGACTTCAGAAAGAGGGCGCCGCAGGTGGAAGAGACATTTACCGAAGATGATGATATCAGAGCTGAAATAGTATTTGGCAGGGAGCTGGCAGCAAGGATTATAGGGAAGTATGGCATTTATAAGAACAATGATATCACACAATATGTAAACATGTTGGGTAAAGGACTTTCACAGTACACAAACAGGCCTGAATTAGAGTTCAGGTTTGCTGTTCTCGATACGGATTCGATCAACGCATTTGCAGCTCCTGGTGGATATATCTTTATTACAAAGGGGGCGCTAAAAGCAATTGAAGACGAGGCCGAACTTGCCGGAGTACTGGCCCATGAAATAGCACATGTTTCTGAGAGGCATATAGTCAAGGAGTTAGATATCAAGGGGAAAGACGAGTCTACAGTGGCAAACATAGGCAGGATTATCGGAGGAAACACGGAATTCCTGCGCGGTGTCTTTACGCAGATGGTGGATGAGGCAGCGGATATTCTATTTGAAAAAGGATTTAAAAAACAGGATGAGATAGACGCAGACAGAATTGCTACCCTGATCATAACCACTGCCGGCTATGATCCCTCCGCCCTATCGAGGTATCTGAAAAAGATCTCATCGGATGAGAAAGAAGGTAAAACTATTGGCAGTACCCATCCGCTGTTCTCGGAACGTATAGAAAAAATAGACACTCTTCTTGTGGATAATAATCTGGCGGGTAAAAAATACGAAATAGTTAAAGAGAGGTTCCATGAAAATGTCAGGCTCAGGTAATAAAATCTGTATGTTCAGGGCCTGGCAGTATGTATTATATAATCTGTTTTTTATTCTCATTGGTTACAGTTTCCTGCTTTTTACATCAGTATCCTTTGCTGATGAATATCACTACAATAATATTATTATCGGTGACAGGGCTTCTGGCATGGGAGGGGCGTATACAGCGATATCGGATGATCCTTCAGGACTATACTATAATCCTGCCGGAATAGCCTTTTCCTTCGGGAGAAGCCTGTCTGGTGGTGCACAGGCATATCATATGGTACAAAAAGAGTACAAGGATGTACTTGGCGGAAGGGGTTGGAACCGCAGGTCTTCTGAGGTGCTGCCAAATTATTTCGGGATCATCCTGCCGTTTGGAAATGGGAAAATGGGCTTCTCCTTTGCTGTTCCGGATGCAATACTGGAGGATCAGGCTCAAACCTTTTATAACATACAGCAAGGTATTGAAAGATACATTATAAACATAAATGATTCAGACAAGACATATAACTTTGGTCCTTCCTATGGGATAAAGATTAATGAACGACTTGCCCTCGGGACAACACTATACATGCATTACAGAACCCGCAACTATATTAACAGGCATTTTATCAATTTTGATGATGGAAGGTATCAGTGGGCCAATGCATATAAATGGCTGACAGAATCGGGATTAAAACCTGTATTCGGGTTAATGTGGACTCCTGCAGATAGATGGTCAATCGGAACAACGTTCTCAAAGATTTATATATTTGATACAGACTTGCGTGCTCAGGCTACTTACAAGAGTCCTGATTATACTAACACTACTATTGATTACAGTATTTGGAAGTCTCACGATAAAAAAGAGTTCCCATTTGTTACCACTCTTGGCATTGCTTACTTTCCTTCAGACAGAATCCTCTTTTCAACAGATATAAGCCACTATACATCTGCGCCATATACATTGAGGTTAAACAACATTGATGCTGGATCATACATCCCTGAGAACGTCTCTCAGGAGAGTGTAGTAAATATGGCCATAGGGGCTGAGTATTATCCTAATGCAGGGATTGCACTAAGGGGAGGCTTATATACAAATATGGCGAATACCCCGGAACTTATCTCTGGAAAGACTTATCAGCCGGAACATATAGATATGTATGGAGCAAGTCTTAGCGTAAGTAGTTTTTCCCGCTTGTCATCGTTGACAGTAGGAGGCAATTACGCATATGGTAAAGGCAAGGCACAGATTATAGGTGACGATCCTTCTATACAGGATGCCGTAATGCAGAATCTTACGGTGTTTGTATCAGCAGCCTTTAGTTATTAACAATAAGTGTATTTTTAAAGCTTCCAATTAAACTTCTGCTGGAGATTCCGGGCCTTTTCAAGGAATTTATCTTTTTGAATTATCCTTATTATCTTTTCGCCTTTAGGGTTATCATTTAATTCAAGCAGGTTTAATTCTTCAAGCCCCTTAAGCTTATCCTTTATTAAAGCGGCATCAGCAGAAAAGATGCTGGATATGGATGCTACTGTAGTCTCAAAAGGGAGTTCGTCTTTATCCTTGCCGGCAAGGAGGTTCAACATCTCACATGTTCCTATGAATAGATCAGGGGCCCATGACGACACCCTCGAAGTTGCACTTTTAAGACGATCTGCAAAGGCGTTCAAAACATTTGCTATTATCGGGGGGGTTTGTGCCATATAGTGATCAAATGACTTCTTGTCGATCTCCACTGCCTCGGAATATTCTATAGCCTCTGCTGTAGCAGTTCTCTTATGATCTTTAGACAATAAGGACATCTCTCCAAATATGGTCACAGGTCTCAAAGCCACTAATACCACTTTCTTGCCGCTTGATTCAGTATATATGTTT
>MHER01000016.1 GCA_001805205.1 Nitrospirae bacterium RIFCSPLOW2_12_42_9
TTTCATTTTATTTTCGTACTCCAAATTTCAACTCTTGCTTCCAAACTGCTGCCTGAGGTGAATAATCTCACCCAAGCTTAACACTTTGATCTCTTTTCTCTTGCAATGTCCGGCAACCTTTCCATCCATTGTTAGAACTGGGTGACTCATCTGTCTTCGTACTGCCATGGAAATAAGCGCTGTATCTGTTGGCCCAAATGAGCAAAGGATTTCACTATCCATTTCTAACAATCTTACAAGATCCTCATCAAGTTCTAACTCAATAAGTTCTTTATGTGCAATCTTCCAAAACTCTTGCAGCTTATCATTGCCAAGTCGCTTCATGGCATGGTTGTGCACTTCTGCAATTACCTGCGGACACGTGAGTATAGGCTTTGCAATACCAAAATACCAGCGTATAGCCTCACGTGAATCTGATGAGGTTAAATACCGCAGTCCAGATAACAAATCCCGACAATGGCAATCTTCACAATAGCGTAACCATAAGAAGTCGAAAAGAGGCCCAGTATCAACAATAGGTACACGCGGAATTGTATCCATGTTTAATGTCCTTTTTGTTATACCTTGCCTGCATAGCCTGTGTAAGGTAACGGTGCTGCTGGGATATCATACTTCTGACAAAATTCAAACCGTAGGTCTTCAAGTTTTTTTACCAGTATTTCATCATACTGTTCAAGCTCTTCACCTGTTTTATCCAGCATTTTAATAACCTCTCCCGTCCTGAAATCTAAAAGATCATCTCCAAATCGACCCCAGAACTTCCATACAGTATAAAACTCAGAAAATTCTCTGATGTTATTAATGATGTATTGGGCAATAAGCTTGGCAAAATCTTTCTCAGGAACAGCTCCGCCAGGGTAACCTTCACCCCTCATGTATTCTGATAACAGTCTCTGAACCTTTTCTTTAAAAAGTGGAGAGGTGACCAAGGACTGAAAAGCCTGTCGACATTCCTCAGTGAGTTTCTCCATGAGCTGGTCATGTCTATCAAACAATTTTTGGAACTTCGGATTGGCCCTCAGAAAATCCTCGAAGTTAGGCAAAGACACGTAATCAGGATAACGCTGCACAGTGTGTATAAACTCAAGATTGCCAGATGAATATCGCCATGTCCAGTTGCGATCCTTAAGAAAAGCCTTTTCCATACGGATCGCCTCTATGAGCGGGTTAATCACCGCATGAACCCAGGCCGCAACTCGGACTGACCCTTTCTTAGATTTTTTATTATCCATTTTCATCATCTGCTCCAGTAGCTAAATCCAAACGCATTATAACATGTTCATCCACTTTAGCAAACGAGGTGGCGTTCTCCTTACTTGCTAAGAGTTACAATTAGAGAACTTAGTCCTGTTATAATGAAGGCAGTGAATAAAATAAAAAGAACCTTATGCCATATTTGTTTCAGGATCAATCTACATTGTTTCATTGCTAAGTCCTTTTTATATCCATTCTTTTCTAAAAGATCTGATTTATTTATAGTTATGATCTGGGAGGTGTCAATTAGTAGTAACGTCATTTTGCTGAACAGTAAAGCTCCTGTCCTGATTATAGAGCCATTGGTCCGTAAAATTATCCCTGTCAATATTTCCTACTCCACCAACAACAAACGAGTTATCCTGGGCATCAGAACCTGGATCGGAATATGTAATACCTACCTCAGGAGATGTTGGTGTATTGGCCGCGGCACCTTGATTATACCAGTATCTATATCTTGTTTTTCCATTAGAGGCCCATCCCAAACCATCCCAATTGGTAATATAGGTATTAAATTCAGCATTATAAGAAAGTGCCATTTCGCCAATAGTTCCCAGATTTGATTTTATCTCTGACTGTTTGGCCCGGGCCTGATAACTTAGGAAACTGCCAGTAGCAAGAGTAACAAGTATTCCTAAGATTACTAAAGTAATAAGAATTTCAATAAGGGTAAAACCTTTTTTATTTATCATAATAAACACTCTTACTGAAACAGACGGTTAAAATAAATAAATGAACTGCCGCAAAAAAAAGAGGCGCTAAAAAGCGCCTCTTTCCAAATTACTTTTTAGGAAAATCAATTAATTTTATATTAACAACCACCGACGGCATCCAGGCTAACGTCATTGTAAGTATTTGTGAGCACTCTAACATTATCATATGTCCAACAGTCTTCGGCATCTGTTTCAGCATCAATATTGCCTTCAGCAGCTGCTAAGAAGACACCAGGGGTTAAAGAAAGGTCTACAGCGGTACTTTCCGGATCAAATCCGCCAGCAACAGTTGTATCTATGACATCTCCGTTATACCCGTAAGCATACCTTGCGGTTCCCTGAGGTGCCCATCCAAGATCATTAAAAGCAACTAGAGTTACACCATCTGGTTGCAGGGTGTAAGAATCAAACTCTGCCCTATATGACTCTGCTGTCGTACCAATGGCTCCAAGGTTTGTCTTTGCCTCGCTCTGCCTTGACTTGGCCTGAAACCTCATGAAGTTCGGGATTGCTATGGCAGCAAGTATACCGAGTATAGCCACCACGATCATCAATTCAATAAGGGTAAATCCCTTTTCTTTGTCTGTTTGCATCTTATTTATTGTCTTACTTAGTGAATCCATTTTGTCTTTCCTCCTTATTGTTTCTTTTAAAAATTGGTTGACATGATGTTTTACCTTTGAAATCTTAATTTATTTTACTTATTACAGTTTGCTCTGGCCGGAGTAAACATGGTTAAGCAACTTTCACCTCCTTTCAAAAATTTATCACTCATGTTCTACTTGGTTTGCATTTATTATGCCATTATATTTACAAGGTACTATACCTATTATATATCAGTATGTTGCATTGAATACATGAAGTAATATAATAAGTTTATTTGCCTTTAAAAATGGTCGTTAGTGACAAATATTGTCATTGATAAATAGAGAATTGACGCTTTATCAGGGAAAAGAAAGGGGGAGATATTGACGATAAGGGGACACCTTACTTATTTATTGAAGAAATAAGTAAGGTGTCCCCTTATCGTGGGGGAACATCTTCTTTAGGCAAATCTTCACTATCCTCTAACTTCTTTTTATTATACTCTTCAAGTTTATCTTTCAGGCGATCTTCCATCTCTGGATCTCCAAAACCTGTTTCTTTAAATTTCTCAATTAATTTTTTGTTTTCTATATTCATCTCCAGGGATTTCAACCATTCCTCACGGGCCTCGGCCTTCATATTCATATTAATATAGACATCACCGAGATGTTCCATAATCACTGGATCATCAGGCATTAGCTCTGATGCCCTTTTCAGATGTTGAATAGCAAGGTCTATCAAACCCTTTTTATAATAAGCCCATCCAAGACTATCGACATAAGCACCATTATCAGGTTTTATTTTCAATGCCCGCTCAACAAGAGAGATCGCCTCATCCAGGTTTATTCCCTTATCAGCAAAACTATAACCAAGATAGTTTAAGGCATTCTCATGGTCAGGATCTATCTCTATTGTCTTTCTCATCTCTGAGACCATATCTTCAAACCGTTCTAGTTTATCGTAGACAATCCCGAGGTTAAAATGTAACTCAGGGTCATCAGGTACAGCTTCAATACCTGTAAGGTATATCTCCTTAGCCTTTTTGTAATCTCCACCCTGCGAATAAATTATTCCTATCATATAATAAGAATTAGGGCGTTTAGGGTCAATTGTGATGGCCTTTTTGAGAATAGATATGGCCTTTTCTTCCTCCTCTTTCCTTGCATATAGATATCCAAGATGGAGATGCGCATCTATATTTTCAGGGTCTAATGAGATGATATATTCATATTCCTTCCGGGCCTTATCTACGTCTTTAGTCTCTTCATATAAATACCCCAGATATTCATGCAACCTCATATCTCTTGGTCTTACAGCCACCAGTATCTTGAGTTTATCAATGGCCTTCTGATAATCTTTAGTCTCTTTATAAATCAGGGCCAATCTGAACAATATATCTAAATCCCTTGGATTTTGTATAAAGGCATTCTCCAATAGGTCTACAGCCTTATCATACTCCTTCATTTGAACATAAATCTGTGTGAGCTGAAAAAGTGCTTCATGACTAAATGGGTTAATATTTTTCAGAATGTTTTTATATGTATCTTTTGCCATCTCAAAATTTTCTTCTTTAATATATGTAGCTGCAATCTTTAAATAGGCTGGTTCATAATTTGATCTTTTAGAAATAGCCTTATGGTAATTTTTCCTGGCCTTTTTTAGATCACCCTTATCAAAGTAGGCATTCCCGAGATATGTATATCCAACAGGGTTTTCCGGATTAAGATCAATCCCTTTTTGAATAGATGCAATAGCCTCGTCATGTCTTTTCAGGTTTAATAAGGCAATCCCCCTGTTTAGATATGCCCTGACATTCCCTGCATCCAAGGACAATAACCGGTCATAAGTCTCAACTGACTTTTCATGATCTCCAAGGTTAAAATATATTTCAGCGAGAAGGAAGATAGCAGGAACTGGTCTTGGTGCGATTTCAATCAATTTGTTCATGGTTTCTACAGCCTTATTAAGTTGCCCCAGTTTTGCCTGGAGAGCTGCCACACGTGATAAAAGAAATAGTGAATTCCGGTCATGTGAAAGGGCCTGCTCATAGTTTTTGAGTGCCTCTTTTAATTCACCACTCTGTTCATGCAAAAAGCCGGCTAAAAAATTGTAATATGCTTCCGGAGGTAATATCTGTTCTCCATCCTCTTCAGTGGTGTCAGAAATAATATCCTGATGTCCGTTTGTGTCTTCAATAATTACATGCTTTGTTGAAGAACAAGCACCTGCTACAATTACAAAGATCAGAAGAATAATAAGTTTAAACATTTTTATCACTTTCCTTTTTCATATGTTCCCGCTATGTATTTTCAGTGTGCATCCTTTCAAGGTTTTCAAACCTTGTATATTTATCTATAAAAGCCAATTCGACTGTCCCAATAGGCCCATTTCTTTGTTTACCAATAACAATCTCTGCAACTCCTTTATTCTCTTCAGTCTGCTTATATACCTCTTCCCGAAATATGAACAAGATAACATCTGCATCCTGTTCAATGGCTCCGGATTCTCTCAGATCAGCAAGCATAGGCCGTTTGTCATGACGTGATTCAACAGCGCGGTTTAACTGTGACAGGGCAATAACAGGCACAGATAGTTCTTTTGCAAGGGCTTTTAGTGATCTTGAAATCTCTGATATCTCCTGTTCCCGTGTATCAGATCCACCTTTCCTGCGGTCACCCCGTCCGCTCATGAGCTGGAGATAGTCCACAATTATTAAACTCAATCCATGTTCTGCCTTAAGCCTTCTTGCCTTAGCCTTCATCTCAAGAACAGTGGTACCAGGTGTGTCATCTATGAATATTGGCGCCTCAGATAAACGACCCGCAGCAGTAGTCAATCTTGGCCAGTCGGATTTACTTAAAAAGCCGGATCTTAATTTGTGGGAATCTACCCTTGCCTCAGCACATAACATTCTCATAACAAGCTGTTCCTTTGCCATCTCAAGACTGAAAACAGCAACTGGAACTCTTTTCTCAATACTTGCGTGCTGTGCTATACAGAGGCACAAGGCGGTCTTCCCCATAGAGGGGCGACCTGCAACTATAATCAGGTCAGCGGGGTGAAGACCGGAGGTCAGCTCATCAAGTTTAACAAAACCTGTTGGGATCCCTGTGACCCGTTCTTTTCTCTCAGACAGTCTTTCAATTGCTTCAAAACTATCTTTAATAATATCCTTTATTGCTACAAACGAAGGCCTTATCTTTCTCTCGGCTATACTGAATATAGCATTCTCAGCCTGATCAAGGAGGTCTTCCACATCCTGTGAGTTTTCATATCCTGCTGTGATTATTTCCGTTGCAGTGTTAATCAAATTCCTTACAAGCGCCTTCTCACGGACAATCCTGGAATGATATTTAATATTTGCTGCTGTAGGTACTGTGTTGGCAAGTTGGGAGAGATACGATGCGCCCCCCACACTGTCTAATTCGTTTTTTTTATGTAAATATTCAGTTAGTGTAATAAGATCTATAGCATCATTTTTTTCACTGAGTTCAATCATTGCAAGAAATATCCTTCTGTGGGCCTCCTTATAAAAATCATTACTGTTCACTAATTCTATAGCCTTGTATATTGCATTGTTTTCAATGAGTACAGCCCCTAACACGGATTGTTCTGCCTCAATATTCTGTGGCGGCACTTTAAATGTGGTATCTTCCATATCAGTAGTAAATGCGCTCATTTAATTATTCCTGATTAATTATACGTCATTATCTTCTTATTTCCAGTCTTAATGTCAATTTCAGATGCATATTTTTCTTTTTTATTTCCCAGAATTATAACCTTTTCGATTTTATTTTTCTTTGCATAACTTATTGATGAATTTATATCATATAATCCTGTATCCATGATTACTATATATCCTTTAGCCCTTAATTCCCTTACTAACTTAATACCTATCTTCTCATCTTCTTTTTTAACTACAACCAGATAATTAATATTATTGTCGATGAAGAAATCTCCCTGTTTCTCCATTGCCTTAATTATTGATTCTATATCAATCGCAAATCCGGTTGATGGACAATCGTATCCAAATTTCCCGATAAGATTATCGTATCTTCCTCCTGCGCCAACCGGATATGGAATCCCTGGGGTAAATATCTCAAAGAACAGACCTGTATAGTAATCAATCTCTCGTATATCACATAAATCAATAAGAATAGAATCCTTAAGTCCATACAGACATAATAAGGAATAAATCTTTCTCAAATTTTCTATTGCCTCTTTAGATAATTCGTTATTTGTGATATTCAGGGCTTTTATCAGAATCTCTTCTCCTCCAAAGAGGTTTGGTACCTCAAGAATATTATTTCTAACCTTTCCCTTGATACCTGTATTATTGAGGAGTGTCTTTATAAGGCCGGCATCTTTCCTGCTTATGGCGTCCTGTAATGAATGTTCAAATTCCATTGATATTGTTTCCTCTTTATATCTATTCAATGAAGATATTATACCATTCAGAAAACCTGCCTGGCCAATCACAATTTTAAAATCAGTTATACCAAAATCCTTTATCGCCTCTGATGCAACTGCTATCACCTCAGCATCAGCTTCAGGAGATTCAATCCCAACTAACTCACAACCAACCTGAAACATTTCCCTGTCTCTTCCGGCATGTGATTCTTCATATCTGAAGACATTACCATAATAACAAAGTCTTAATGGTTTGGGTTCATCTGTGAGGATACCTGCTACCATTCTTGCAATCTGCGGGGTTATATCAGGCCTAAGCAGCATCATTTTTCCGCTTTCTCTGTCTACAAACTTATAACTTTTCTCTGTTAAGCGACTACTGATCCCCGGTGAAAGAACATCGTAATACTCAAATACAGGTGTTAAGACTTCTTTATAACCCCATTTAAAGAATGTAGAAAGGATTTTTTCCTGTGCGTGTCTTCTGAGAAAAGCATCTTCAGGAAGATGGGTTGCCATCCCGCTTGGTATTTTTGTCCTTGAATCTTGTATAACCTTTTTCATTAACAAGGATTTTACCATAACGGTACATGGGTGGGGAATAATTTTTAAAAATACCAATTACAGTTTGATCTGTTTTACAGATAAAACATTAGGAAGATTTCTTATCTTTTCGAGAATATCTGGAGAAGCAGGAGAATCTATATTTATTACTGATACGACTGTCCCACCAGGGACATCCCTTCCAAATTGCATTCTGGCTATATTGATATTATGTTGGCCCAGCAATGTCCCTATATTACCAACGACTCCAGGTTTATCTACGTTAGATAGGACTATCATATACCCTTCAGGCACTACCTCGAGCGGGTAATTGTTTAATTCGATTATTCTCGGATCCCGCCTGCTGAATAATGCCCCTTTCGCCTTGTTAGTACCCTCACTCGATTGGACAGTCAGTGTTATAAGACTGATATAATCTCCTGCGTCCTTGTTTTTTGACTCGTCAATTTCTATACCTCTGTCCTGGGCTATTATTGGTGCATTAACATAATTAACAGTATCTTCCAATATAGGCGTGAGTAATCCTTTCAGGACTGCGATTGTGAGGGGAGCAACGTTTAGTTCAGCAACCTTGCCACGATATTCTATG